>CAXMLS010000035.1:0-3302 GCA_964194235.1 uncultured bacterium
AATGGCAAATTCCCGCCGCTCCACAACCTGTGCGCCTCGATCGCGATTTTCAAGCTGTCGCCGCCGGCCCGAATCAGCGTTACCAGGATTATCCCGATGCGGCCGCACGTGACCTGGAAACCATCGGCGTCGCTTTTCTTGAGAAACTTCGCCCGCTCGTTTCGCAGCTGCATCACAAAATTGATTTTCGTCCCGACGATCCGCTTTTCGAAATCGTCATTCTCGGATTTGCGCCCAATTACGGCCCGGAAGTTTGGCAGGTGGAATATCGCATCGAGCAGCAGCAAGTCGCCGCGCGCGGCGAATATTGGCAGACGCGCATCTTGCGTCCACGCTTCACGCAACTTTACCCGCCCGAAGGTAAACATTCGCCGCGCACTCTCGTTGAAATTCGTTATCCGGCCGATCCGGTTGCCCCTGAAATCGCAAGCACTACCAAAGCTCGCGGCAGCAATCAAGGAAACTCTCCGCCGCT
This sequence comes from uncultured bacterium, assembly GCA_964194235.1. Classification (GTDB taxonomy): domain Bacteria; phylum Acidobacteriota; class Terriglobia; order Acidiferrales; family UBA7541; genus Acidiferrum. The sequence goes on from CAXMLS010000035.1 coordinate 476, forward strand.
GATTGCGCTTATCCAGTCCGGCGATTCGCGCATTGCCCGGCTGCGCGCCAGCGATCCGCGTTTCGGCAAAGTGTTCGATGCCATCGATCGTGGCCAGGCTCAGAAGGCCACACCCGCCGACGCCGCGGATTTCCTGCGCGCCGCATTGCGATTGATTGCTCCGGACGCGAAATTTTTCCTTGGCACCATGGAAGAACAGCGCGGTTTCGACTGGATCGTTCCGCCCGATGAACCCGTTGAAAAAACCGACGACAAAACGCGTCCGCCTGGCGCGCCGTCACTTCGCCGTAAGCCCACGCCCTGAAGAATTACGCCGCGCGATATTGCGTACTGGTGTTCCGCTTTCTTGCGAGCCAGATTCTGGAGACGATGGCATCGCCAGTTCCGCTTGAGCGGGCACAACTTTTTCGATCGCATCGCCGCGCCGGATCTCGCCGCCTTCCAGTACCCGGCACAACATGCCACGACGTCCCCGTATTTCTCTTCGCAGCCCGGGCCTGAGTTTCTCCAGCTGATCGCAAGGGGTGCAAATCGCGTTACCTGCAGCCGCGTTTCGCCAACGCGCAACTCCTGACCCAACTCCAGGCTGTTTACATTGATTCCATCGGTCGTAATGTTTTCGCGAATCATTCCCGGGCGAAGGTCCATTGCTTCCAGCGTCTCGCGATCCACCAGCAGAACTTGCCGCTTGCCGCCCGGACGCGCGTGCGCACAGCCTTCCAGCCCGGAGTTTTTTAACACGCGCACCGCATCCAGCTCTTCCATGGGAAGGCGCTTCTTCGGTGCGCGGAAAATGTGCAGCACTTTGGCCATCGTTCACAAAACCTGCGGCGCAACTTTATTCATTAACTCATCCCGAACGTACGAGCAATCCTGTCGAGAATCGCGCTGCCGATCAACTAATCTCCAGCGGTGCCCACGCTTGCATGCGCACCAATATCCTTCCTGCAATGCACGCCAGCAAAATGTATTTTCGGCGCAGCTTCGTACGCTCGGGATACTGCTTCTTCCAACGACGCGCCTATTGCTGTCACGCCCAGCACGCGCCCGCCGTTCGTCACGATTTTATCGCCGTCGCGTTTTGTTCCGGCATGCAGCACCGCAACACTCGTCACTTTTGCGGCGTCATCCAGTCCCGTAATCATTTTGCCGGTCGCAAATTTCCCCGGATAGCCGCCGGAAGTCAGCACCACGCACACGCTTGCGCCGGATTTCCATTTCAGCTTCGACGTGTCCAGGCGGTTCGCTGCCACAGCTTGTAAAACTTCCGCCAGGTCGAAATCCATGCGCGCCACGATTGCCTGTGTCTCGGGATCGCCCAGCCGACAATTGAACTCCAGGACCTTTGGTCCTGCTTTCGTCAACATCACGCCAACATATAAAAATCCCTGGTAACGAATGCCATCGGCCGCCAGCCCATGCAGCGTTGGCTCCACAATTTCGGAAATAATGTTTTCGCGCAGCGCCTTCGGTAGTAAATCGTCCGTCGAGTACGCCCCCATCCCTCCGGTATTTGGTCCGGCGTTTCCGTCAAACACCCGCTTGTGGTCGCGCGTCGGTACCAGCGTCGCGTAGCGCTCCCCATCCGTCAGAATGATGAAGGAAAGCTCGTCGCCTTCGAGCGTTTCTTCCAGCAAAATCCTTTTTCCGCCGGCGCCAAGCTCGTGCTTCTCCATCACATGGAAAACAAAGTTTCTCGCTGAATTTTCGTCCGGAGCAAGAAAAACTCCTTTTCCCGCGCACAATCCATCGGCTTTGATGACCACCGGCCAGGAGACATTCTGCAACGCGGCATACGCTTCGCTCGCCGCGTCGTACGCGCCGTACATTTTTGCCGTGGGAATATTATGCCGCTGCAAAAACTTTTTAGAAAAAATCTTGCTGCCTTCCAGTTGTGCCGCCTGCTGCGAAGGACCAACCAGCGGCCATTTTCTCCGCGTAAATTCATCCGCAATTCCGTTGACCAGCGGCAACTCCGGACCGACCACTGTCAAATCCGGCTGAATTTTCTCCGCCAGGGCGATCAATGCCGCAACATCACCGGAATCTACGTTCACGCACTCCGCAAGCGCCGCAATTCCCGCATTTCCCGGAGCACACCAAATCTTCTCCACTTTGGCGCTCTGTGAAAGCTTCCAAGCGAGCGCGTGCTCCCGCCCGCCTCCGCCAATCAGCAACACCTTCATCCCGCGTCCTCAGTCATTCGTGCGTTATTTTGATTTCTCGTTTATAGCGTGAAAATTCTTCCACGCCATAATAACCGCACGGACCTTCGCCGCCAACACGACGAGCAGCCGTCCACGAAAAATCCGCACCAGAACGTGAAAACAAAATTAAAAGTAATGGGATATAACGAGACGGAATCCCCGAAGAAAAAAAACTAGAACCCTACGCCCGGCCCATCGCGCGAATCGGAATTGTGACTCCCGTCGTTGCGTCCGAAGACGCCAGCATGTGGCATCTCCCATCAAAAATTCCGCCCGGATCGACGACCATGCACGGAGAATGCACTTCGCCGGTAACTACGCCCTTCGCCTGAATCTCCACGCGGCCTTTCGCAAAAATTACGCCGTCAAATCGACCGGCGATCACTACGCGATTGCCTTCAATCTGACCTTCCACCTTTGCGCCTTCGCCCAGGATCACCGTCTGTTCCGAAATAATATTGCCCTTCACATTTCCGTCAATGCGAAACGTGCCTTTTACCTGCAGGGTACCTTCCAGCGTGACGCCCTGGTCGATGAACCCGGTCCATTCTTCGGTGATGTTTCGCGAAACGCTGGGCCACTTCCAGGCCATAATTCCCCCGCCAGAGACTCTTCTACTG
>CAXMLS010000036.1:0-5279 GCA_964194235.1 uncultured bacterium
GTGGAAATCAGAACGATATTGGCTGGGGTATTCACGAAGACACTAGTATAGCTGCCCGCGCCGTAAATGGTTTTCGGTTATCATACAGGGTTGGATAGATGCTGAAAGGATTGTAAGGATGGCCATCACGGCGGGCAATACGTTTGGCACGCGCGACACACTTAGTGTTGGCGCGCAGAGCTTCGAGATTCATCGACTCGAAGCGCTGGAAAAAAGCCGCGTCGCAAACTTGAGTAAGCTGCCCTTTTCCCTACGTATTCTGCTGGAAAATCTTTTGCGCTGCGAAGACGAACGATTCGTGCACGCCGAAGACATTCGCTTGCTCGCCAACTGGCACCCTGGCGTCGCCGAAAAAGAAATTGCTTTTATGCCCGCACGGGTGTTGTTGCAGGATTTTACCGGCGTGCCGGCCATCGTCGATCTCGCAACCATGCGCGAAGCGGTGCAGCGCATGGGAGGAAATCCCAAGCGCATCAATCCTTTGTTTCCGGCGGAACTGGTCATCGACCATTCCGTTCAGGTAGACAATTTCGGAAGCGTGAATGCGTTTGGACTGAATGCCGAATTGGAATTTCAACGCAACGTGGAGCGCTACGCATTTTTGCGCTGGGGACAAACGGCGTTCCACAACTTCAAAGTGGTGCCTCCGGACACGGGAATTTGCCACCAGGTAAATCTGGAATATCTGGCGCGCGTGGTTTGCGCCATGCCGTACGGAAATAAAATGCAAGCGTACCCGGATTCCGTGGTGGGAACGGATTCGCATACCACCATGATCAATGCCCTGGGAGTTTTTGGCTGGGGCGTCGGCGGAATCGAAGCGGAAGCAGCCATGCTGGGTCAGCCTTCTTCGATGCTGGTACCGGAGGTCGTGGGTTTCCGGCTGCACGGCAAGTTGGCCGAAGGCGCTACGGCCACGGATCTGGTGCTTACGGTAACGGAAATGCTTCGCAAGCGCGGCGTGGTTGGAAAATTTGTGGAATTTTACGGATCGGGCCTTTCTTCGCTGAGCATCCCGGACCGCGCAACGATTGCGAACATGGCGCCAGAATATGGCGCAACGATGGGGTTCTTTCCGGTGGATTCAGAAACGCTGGCTTATTTGCGATTCACGGCGCGGCCCGTGGAGCAGATTGCTCTCGTAGAAGCCTACTGCAAGGAGCAGATGCTTTTCCGCACCGATGCCACGCCTGCGCCGGATTTCAACGACACGCTTGAACTGGATCTCAACAGCGTTGAACCGACTGTTGCGGGACCGAAGCGGCCGCAGGACCGCGTAGCGCTTCGTCAGGCCAAGAGTTCGTTCGCGAAAGTTGTTGCCGGCTCGCCGGATACTCATGCGGCGGTGCGGAACAACGGTGACTCATTTGATCTGTCCAGTGGCGCGATTGTGATAGCTGCGATTACGAGCTGCACGAATACTTCAAATCCTTCGCTGATGCTGGGTGCAGCGTTGCTGGCGAAAAAAGCGGTGGAGCGCGGGTTGAGCGTAAAGCCTTGGGTAAAGACGAGCCTCGCGCCGGGTTCGAAAGTGGTGACCGACTATCTACAAGCAGCCGGTCTGACGCCTTATCTGGAAAAACTTAAGTTTCATCTGGTCGGTTATGGCTGCACGACGTGCATCGGCAATAGCGGGCCGCTTCCAGAAGCGATTGGCGCGGCTATCAAGGACAACAATTTAGTAGCGGTTGCGGTGCTCAGCGGCAATCGAAATTTTGAAGGCCGCATTCATCCGCTGGTGCGCGCCAATTACCTGGCTTCGCCGCCACTCGTGGTGGCGTATGCGCTGGCCGGCCGCATGGATGTCGATCTTACGACTGAATCGCTGGGCGCAGGCGTGGATGGAAAGCCAGTATATCTACGCGACATCTGGCCGACGCCGCAGGAAATAGAAAAAACTGTTCGCGAGGCCGTCTCTTCCGAAATGTACAGCAAGCAGTACGCACAAGTTTTTGAAGGCGATGCGCATTGGAAGTCCATGCCGGTGCCGCTGGGCGATATCTACCAGTGGGATCCCAAATCTACGTACATCAAGATGCCGCCGTATTTCGACAACATGCCTAAGGAGCCGCTGGCGTTGGCAGACGTCCACGGCGCGCGCGTGCTGGCGGTACTCGGCGACAGTGTAACCACCGATCACATTTCGCCGGCGGGTTCCATTCCGGTCGACAGCCCCGCCGGAAAATATTTGATTGCCAATGGAGTCAAGCCGCATGAGTTCAATTCTTATGGCGCGCGGCGCGGCAATCATGAAGTGATGATGCGCGGCACTTTTGCGAATATCCGCTTGCGCAATCAACTGGCGCCCGGCACCGAAGGCGGGTGGACGCTCTATCTCCCCGGCTCGGAGAAAATGTCCATCTATGATGCGGCGGTGCGATATCGTGAAGCGGGCGTACCGTTGGTGGTACTCGCAGGAAAAGAATATGGCTCCGGGTCTTCGCGCGATTGGGCTGCGAAAGGAACGCGATTACTTGGCGTGCGCGCGGTTATTGCCGAAAGCTACGAGCGCATTCACCGCAGCAATTTGATCGGCATGGGCGTGCTGCCGCTGGAATTTCAACGCGGGGAAAATCGCGAGTTGTTCGGACTGACGGGTCACGAAGTATTCGAGATCGAAGGGATCTCCTCGTTGGCGCCGAAGAAAAAGATCACGGTACGTGTGAAGAACGGCGAGGGCACACAAAAATCATTTGTTGCTATCGCTCGCGCCGACACGCCGGAAGAAGTCGTGTATTACCGGCACGGCGGAATTCTGCAATATGTCCTGCGACAAATGCTGTGAACTGAAGCTGCGATAGCAGCTTTTCAGACTAGCCAAACAGCTCGCGCGTGTGGCTTCGCGCACCGCCTTAGTTATCTTTTCTTCTGCGCCATCACCAAGCCACGTGGGGTGGGCAGCAGTAAAACTGAAAGCAAGCCTTCCGCTTCCAGCCGTAACGCGGCTTCGCGAACGATCTTCATCGCGGAATTAGCGTCATGCATCAAAATCAAACCTGAAGAATCCATCTGCGGTAGAAAACGCCGCACCTCCTGCTCACGCAACGGCGCGTCGCTATCGCAGAATAGCAAATCGATTTTGCCTTCCACGCTCATATCGAGGCTGGATTCATTCCGCGCTTCGATCCAACGCGCGAGACCGGACGCGTTGAATCGCTGTTGCGCGGCGGAAAAAACCTTGGCGTCGTATTCGCAAGTAATCACTTTCCCGAAACCGTTGGCTCTGAGGCCTTCGGCAAAGTGCAGCGTGCTTAATCCGGAAAACGTTCCGGTTTCGACGATGAGCTCCGGCTTGACGGTCTTCACCAGTTGCCGCAGGAAATCGAGCACTTCCACTTCAGCGGTCATGGAATCGTACATGTGCCACCGCTCGGGATGAGGGCACTCGGGTGTAGGGCGGGAATATTCCGGCTGAAGAACGTCGCCGTGCGAAGCGATGTGTTCAACAATGCGATGCTCTTTCTTCAGCGCGTGGAATTGGCTTTTAAGACGCCAAAGCAACACCGCGCCGGCAAGGATGGAGACGACACTAGCCGCCTGGGCATTCGAGAGGCCGAAAAACGAACGCGGATTGATGCGGATAATTTCAATGAGAAAACGGGCGATGCCGGTGAGGATCAGGTAATTACAGAAAATTTCGCCCTTGGCCTTTGGCTGCCTCAACGTCTTTTTCCCCATATGCCAGAGGAACGCAGCAATGGCCAACCAGATGAAAAACTCATACAGCGGAGTGGGATGCACGCGATCGGCGGTGGGTACCACGCCATTGGGAAAGCTCATGCCCCATGGCAGTGAAGTGGGCCGGCCGTAATCGCCGTCCCCGGATAGCAGGCAACCGATGCGCCCGATCGCATAACCAACGGCGGCGGCGGGCGAGCAGATATCCAGAAATTCCAGCAGCGGGATTTTCAGGTAGCGCGCCAGAATAATCAGCGCGATTAATCCGCCGAGAAAACCACCAAACCACGCAAAACCATAACGGCTGAGAAGCAACGGCCAGGGATCAGCGAAAAATTCGCGGGGACTTTCAAGCAGGTGATAAAGCCGGGCCCCAACGAGGCCGGCAAAACCAGCAATGCCGATAATCAAAAACCCTTCATCCTTACGCGCAGGTTGGCCGCTCGAGGCGGTTTTGCCCTGCCCGCTTTTGAATGATTTCCCTTGGTAGAGCTGCGTGCGTCGACGATCGAAATCGGCCTGGAGGACATACGCGGCCACCAGCAAGCCGGTTGCGACCATTAATCCAAAGGTCGGAATAGTCAGCGGCCCAATATGTAAGAAAGGAATCATGAATTAGGGATGAGGATTTCGCGCTTCAAAAGTATACACGAGGGCGATGTTATCCACGGCGCAGAAGGAAGCCAATCGCTAGCCAGATTGCGAGGGCCAACCACTCCGCAGCGGAAAAATGGCCGGGAAAGATTGGCAATAGCTTCATGAGCAACAGCAGGAGCGAAATGCCGATTCCGAGCGTGGTGATGAATCGCATGCGAAGATTTTTTTCGACGATCCAGAACGACAGGCACGTGAGCAGCCAACCACTCGCGGAAGCCATCGAGCCCACTTCCGTAACGGGCACAAGAATGGCATCGCCCAGGAGAAGTCCGGCGAGCGTGGCGCAGGCAATGCTCCCTACCGCTACGGACGGGGTGAGAAATCTTTCATGAACTCTGCCAAATGCAGGATGTACGGTCCCTCTACGCCCGAAGGCAAATAACAATCGGGTGGAGGCAACAAAGTTTCCGTTGAAGACCTCGAACAAGGCCAGCATTGCAACGGCCATAACCATGCGTACGATCCATGTGGTTCCGATGGCATGCTCGAAGGCAATGGCGGTGGCGAAGGGTTTGCCGAGCAATCCCTGCCACGGAGCAACGTAAGCCACCGCGGCAATCACCAGTACGTAAAATCCTGCGCCAACAACCAGTGCCAGGGCTATAGCACGAAAAAATCCGCGGGACCGAAAACCGGGGTGTGCTTCTTCCGCAACTTTCGGGACGGATTCGAAACCAGTCATGAAATACGGAACGATCTGCAGGGTGAGAAAGATAGATAGCAGCGGCGCGGCACTGAAGGCGGGATGGAAATTTGCCGGCGATCCGTGCGTGGCGCTGGCCGCCAGAATGACCAGGAATAGGAGCAGCACGGCGGCGGCTGACCAATTTTGAAACGTAGCGCTGGCACGAATGCCGCGATAGTTAATGAGCGCAAGAAAAGCTGTGAGAGCAATGCCCAGGAGCAGTCGCGGCAAAAACACGGGATGGCCGGCAACACGATAC
>CAXMLS010000037.1:0-1886 GCA_964194235.1 uncultured bacterium
GATGTGTATAAGAGACAGTCCTTGGATATACCCAGCGTACCTCGAAGATCCAGCTCTCCCTCGACCGTCGCCTCGATTCCTTCGGTTGGTATTCCCATGGCCGCGGCAACCATCTGGCAGGTGATTTGTGCGCAGGCCGATAAAGCTCCGCGTAGCAGATCGCCGGAACAAGCGCCTGCGCCAGCGCCACCAACTCCCGTGTGGGCCTCTGCTTGATAGATGGCGCGTCCGATATCGACGGAGCACGCAATCGGCGTGCCGGTTTGGCTACCTTTCGCCCTGAGCGTGATTCGCGAAGCGGCCGGGTCATTTCGATATTGTTCTTTGAGTGGTTTTTGAACAGACTTCAGATCCATGGGTCCCCCAAAATTCGTCCGCAATAATGTTTAGAAATTCTACACGGCGTCACAATGAGCGGGCCTGTAGCAACTCGAGTTGCTTGGTAGCATGCCTCCACCGGAGGCTAACACATGCCGAAGTTTGTGATCGAGCGCGATATACCGGGAGCCGGAAATCTTTCCGACGCTGAGCTGCAGGAAATCTCTCGAAAGTCGGTAACCGTTCTCAAAGGAATGGAGACGCTGGCGATTATACGTCCGAATTGCAATTGTGATTCAAGGGGCGGGAGTGGCGGAGAGCACTTTAGTTTGGTGCGGTCGTGGAACATTCATCCTAGCCAATACGATTAACCTGCTCCGCGATTCGCACGCACCAGGATGCTCCAGTGCGCTGAAAAACCATCCCTGGGGCTGACTGTTCTCCTCGCGACTCGATATCGAGCGGATTAGTTCGATTTTCGTGCCGCAAGACGTGGGTTTTGAGCTGATTGCAGAGTTACCGCGCCGGACTGGCAGGCGCTCGCTGTTCATGCGCGCTTCGCTGTCATGCGTATTTCTTCGCTGTCGAGATGCCCGGTAGTACTACCGTTACGCGTCATTTCGTCTCAAGCACACAGCGGGATTCTCACGGAAATAAATTAAGAACCCGAGTTTGCTCCGCCCATACCACCTGCCTATTTTCAGTGCGAATCGCAGCAGCAATAATCACTCGTAGGCATTCAGTGCTTCGCAGCGAGCAGTGATTCAGCGGCCGGGAACCGAAGTATTCGCGGCGTTTTGGATCCTGAATCGCTGGGGCGAAGCGCTCAACCGTCTTTTGGATTAGACGTACACCTCGAACAGGGAGAATTACAAATGACCAAGGTAAACAATTTTCTTCATGACATGCATGGAATCGGCCACATCATTCTGATCGCCATCGTGACGGTGATTTTGTTGGTCGTCCGCTACTAAGAACCGGGGAACCGGTTCCTTCAGGGACGACAGGCAGCAGTACGATCCCGGCGTGGGTTCGCTACGGCTGATCTCGGAACGCGAAGTCCAGCGCCTCGTGATCTATCACGGAATGCCACGCGTCTCACGTGGTGAATACGATTGACGTGCATGCCTGATCTGACATCTTCTTTTTGCGATTGGGAACCGTGGCGCTACTCTTTGAAAGTTCCGCCGATTTTTCCGCGAGCATACCGAACTTCTTCGGCGCATCTTCCGAGTACATGTCATCCCATAGCGCGCGATATTCATCCGAGAGCCGGTTCCATCGAAAGTGAAGGTCTTGGCAATCCGTGACGCGCTTTTGATTGTGCTGCACCAGCGAAAATGCGCTCAACAATGCGGCGACGAGTGTGAACGACGCAACGTACAGGTGCCCGAGCCCGCCGATCACGGTGACAAACGCGCCCGAGGAAATCACCAGCGTTAGCCAGTTGCAAAGTTTCTGTTGACGGTTGAACGATTGCGCCAGGTCGGCAAAATAATTCGCGTGGATTTCGGAACTTATCCAACCTTCCCAGACAACTTTTTGCTGTAAATCGGACAGTGTGAGCG
>CAXMLS010000038.1:0-9221 GCA_964194235.1 uncultured bacterium
CCCGCCGGCGTACGCAACCAAGGTGCTGTGCGAGGCGGGATGGGACGAGCAGGCGCCGATTTTGGTGATTTGCCCGATTCATCCATTCGTGTGGCCGGTGAAAGCATCGATCGCGAAATATGCGGCGCGTGTGACTACCGGCGCCTACAAGGACAGCCAGTACCGCACGGTTTATTTTCACGAATCGGGGCGCGAGGTGGACCGCAAGTTCCATCATTATGTTTCGGCGATTACCGGAGCGACCAAGGCTTTTCTGCAGCGGCATCGCGTTTTTCCGATCCTGGTGGCGATGGAGCGGCTGGATGCGGTGGCCTGCAAGGAAATTGCGGCGCAAATTCCGGGGACGCCAGTTTTTACTTCGGATGATTACGACATGTTCCAGCTGGTTGCGATTTTGCGGGCGTGTTCGTACATGGTGTCCTCGCGATATCACGGAATTGTGACCAGCATGCCGAGCCTGGTGGCGTCGGCGGGCGTGACCATGGACGAGCGCATCCGGAATCTGATGCGTGAACGCGGGCACGAGCATTTGTTTCTTACGGTGGACGATGCGGAGCTGGAGCCGAAACTGTTGCAGATCATGGAGACGCTGGTGGCCGAACGGGAATCGGTGCGCGAAAGCATCGGGCGAACGGTGGTGCGCAATCTGAAGGTGATGGCGTGCATGGGAGTTTTGCTGGAGGACGCGGTGCGGCGGCGATATCCGGAGTTTCCGCTGCGCTCGGGAGTTTTGTCGTGGGAGGATTATCTTCCACCGCTCAGCCAGAATTTGTTGCAGCTTGCGGAACGCTACGATGCTTCGCCCGCAGTTCTTGCGGCGAATCACTGATCGAAGATGAGCAATTTTATCGAAGCAATTTTCGCTCAACTAAAACGCGCGGATGATCGCGTGGTGTTGCGCGAAATTCGCGGTGACACGTTCGCGAGCGTGACCGCGAAAGAGTTGCTGGCCCGTGTGGAGCAGGCGCGCGGTTTTGTGCGCAAATTCGGACTGGTGGCCGGCGATCGCTGTGCGCTGCTGGGAGCGAATTCGATCCGCTGGATTGCGGTGGATTTGGCGCTGATGGCGGAAGGAATTGTGGTCGTGCCGCTTTATTCGCGGCAAGCGGTTGGCGAACTGGTGGCGATGATGCGCGACTGCCAACCCAGTCTGCTGATTGTGGGCGATGCAGAATTCGGCGAAAGCATTGCGCGAGTTTGGCGCGACGGACCGCGCCGCGTATTGATGGACGAAGTGCTTAGCGGGCCGATGCTCGGCGGAACGACGCTAAGCGGGCCGGGGCATCGTCCGGTGATTGCCAAGGCCCCGAACGTTCGGGATCCCGGCGATCTGGTGACGATTATTTATACTTCGGGTACTTCCGGGGAGCCGAAGGGTGTATGCCTGAACGTGGAGAACGTGACGCACATGCTGCGCTGCACCACGGAGCGGTTGGATCAATTGATGGGTTCGGCGAGCGATCCGGATCGCGTGTTTCACTATCTGCCATTTAATTTTGCGGGATCGTGGATTCTGCTGCTCTCCTGCCTGGTGCGTGAAAGCGTGCTGACGCTTTCCACGGATCTGAACCGGCTGTCGGACGAGATTGCTCTGGCGGCGCCGAATTATTTTCTGAATGTACCTACCTTGCTGGAACGCGTGCGGCGCGGCGTGTTGGATGGAATTGCGAAACAGTCCGCGCCCGTCCGCTGGCTGTTTGCGCGTGCGACCGAGGGTTGGCAACGGGAACATTCCGAGCGCGATGAGGGAATGGATGCGACCTGGGTGGCGATGGCGCGGAGGATAATTTTTCGCAAGATCAAGGCGCGTTTTGGGCCGCACCTGCGCGCGCTGATTTGCGGCTCCGCGCCGCTGGCGGTGGAGACGCAGGAATTTTTTATGATGCTGGGGATTCCGGTGCTGCAGGCTTACGGGCTGACGGAAACGACGGCGATCAGCACGATGGACGATCCGCGGGAGGAGATTGAACCGGGATTTGTGGGGCCGGCGATTACCGGAATCGATATGAAACTGGGCGAGAACGACGAAATTCTGGTGCGCGGGCCGCATATTTTCCCTGGGTATTGGGATAAACCGGAAGAAACGGTGCGGGTGCTGCGCGACGGATGGTTTCATACCGGCGACCAGGGCGAGTTTAACGCGCGAGGGAACTGGCAAATTATCGGCAGACTGAAAAATTTGATCGTGCTGAATTCCGGCCACAACGTCGCACCGGAACCGATTGAAGAAAAAATCGCGCCGCGTTTGGCGGGCGCGCACCAGATCGTAGTGGTGGGAAATGGACGCAGCTATCTTTGCGCGCTGGTGACCGGAGACATTGCGGCGGCGAACGTGCAGAGCGCGATCGATATGGTGAATGCGGATTTGCCGCATTACCGGCAGATCCGCAACTTTATGGTGCTGCGCAACCCATTTTTGGCGGACGATGGACTGATTACGGCGAACGGCAAACTTCGGCGCGATGCCATCGACAAACGATTTGCCAAACAGATTGACGCGATGTACGGCGGGAAGCAGGCATGAAATCGTTCACCGGAGAGACGCTACGCTGGGAATGGAACGAGGGCGTCGTGCACTTGACGCTGGATCGAGAGCCCGCAAACGAAATTGGAACAGCGATGCTCGTGGAGCTGGAAAAATTTGTTGGGGCCTTCGACGCGCTGGCGGCGGAGACCTCGGTGTGCATTATTTCCAGCGCGAAGAAACACGGATTTTCCGCGGGGGCGGACCTGAGGGAGCTTTATAACGGAGCAGCTTCCTTAAGCGGCGGGGAACGCGTCGCGGGCGTACGAAAATTTCTGGAGCGTATCCATGCGGTGCTGAATGCGATTGATGCGGCGCCATTTGTGACCATCGCGGCGGTGCATGGAATTTGTTTTGGCGGCGGGCTGGAACTGGCGCTGGCTTGCGACATCATTATCGCGGACAAAATGGCGCGGTTTGCGTTTCCCGAATTGCGGCTGGGCTTGATTCCGGGATTTGGCGGCATCCCGCGGTTGAAGCGCGACCTTGGCAACGCGTTTGTGCGCGATTTGCTGTTTACCGGACGCAGCGTAAATGCCACGCGGGCGCAGGCGGTAGGTTTGGTTTCGCAACTTGCCGCGGAAGGGGAAGCGGTGAACGTGGCGCGCTCCAATGCCGGGCAGATCAAAAAGTTTGATGCGGTTGCGCGGGTAGCGGCTAAAAAATTTATCAAGCCTATTCCGCATGAAGAATTGCGCAGAGAGATCGATATTTTCTGTGACTTGTTTACCCGCCCTGCGGTGATGGCGGCTTTAAAGAAATTTGTGGAGTCTACGGATGCGATGCCATATTTGCCGTGATGTGGACTGCACGCGGCGGGCTTGCCGCTTCGGAAGGCCGCGAGGATAATTGGTTTTTATGCGCAACGTAGAACAGACGACTCAGGAAGTGCTGGAGCTGGCCGCGAAACATTTTCAGGTGCCCGCGGGATCGCTGGCGGCTGACGACGATTTTTTTAAAAAGCTGGGGATCAACAGTCTGCAGGCTTTGGAATTGCTGTCGCGGCTGGAAAATCACTTTGGAATTGAATTGCCGGATTATGAGGTTCAAGGCGTAAGCGACTTCCGCACGCTGGCGTCACGGATTCAAACCCGCCTGTAATGCTCGATCTTTCCAGGTATCAATCCATCGGAGCAGCGCTAAAAGATGCGTTGGAGGAGTTTGCCAACGAGACCTGCCTGATTGAGGCGGATCGCGAGCGCGAGAATCACCGGCTCACGGATCGCGAATTTCGCGATCGTGCTTTGCCGATTGCCAAGGCGCTCCAGGATGCCGGGTTTTCGGCGGGCGATCGCGCGGCAATCGTGATGACGAATCAGTCCAAGTGGCTGATCGCCGCGTACGCGGTGTTTTACTCGGGCGGCGTGCTGGTGCCGCTCGATTACAAATTGACGGCGTACGAGCACTGGCAATTGTTGAAGCACTCGAAGGCCAGCGTTTTGATTACGGAATACCCGATCTGGCGACAACTGAGCGCTTCTGGCCGTCGTGCGGATGCTGCGGGACTGCGAACTGTTTTTGTGACCGAGGCTCCGGGGAATGCGGATCTGGCGGGAGTATTGCGTTGGGAGGAGTTTCGCGGCGGCGGTGAGCCGGCGTTTCGACCTCGAATGCGCACGGATGCCGCGACGATTGTGTATTCGTCGGGAACCGGCGGGCGGCCCAAGGGCTGCGTGATGACGCATGAAAATTATCTGGAACAATGTGTCGCGCTGACTTCGCTGTATCCTTTCGCGCCGGGCATGCGGTATTTGAGTATTCTTCCCACGAACCACGCGATCGATTTTATGGTGGGATTTTTCGGGCCATTCATTTGCGGCGCGGCGGTGGTGCATCTGCGGACGCTGCGGCCGGAGTACGTGCGCGAAGCTTTTGTGAAATACAAAATCACCTATGTGAGCCTGGTGCCGCTGGTGTTGAAGAATTTGCAAAAGGGATTGCAGGCGCGGTTCGATGCGCTGCCGCCGGGAAAACGGCGGGTGTTCAATACGCTTGTAGCGTTGAACAAGGCCCTGACAAAAAGCGGGCCACGGCTGGGCATCAGCAGGCGCTTATTGAAGCAGGTACATGAAGCGTTCGGCGGAGAACTGCGCGCGATTATCGTGGGCGGAGCGTTCACCGAGCCGGAGACGCTGCAGTTTTTCTATGACCTGGGGATACCGGTGGCCAACGGTTACGGGCTGACGGAAGCAGGTACGGCGATTACCGTGAACGACCTGAAACCTTTTCGCGCGGACACGGTTGGCAAACCGTTGCCGGGAATGGAAGTGCGCGTGGTTGCGCCGGACGATGAAAGGATTGGCGAGATCAGTGTGCGGAGTAAGACGATCATGTCGGCGTACCTTGACGAACCGGAGTTGACGGCGGAGACGATTGTGGATGGCTGGCTGATGACCGGCGACCTGGGGCGCTTCGATGCAACAGGCCATCTGCAACTTTTTGGGCGCAAGAAAAACATGATCGTGACGCCCGAAGGGAAAAATATTTATCCGGAGGATGTGGAGAGCGTGTTCGAGAGTTTGCCGGTGAAGGAGTTTTGCGTGTTCGCGGCGAATTACATCTGGCCGCAGCGTTCCATGGTGGGGGAAGAGTTGATTTTGGCCATACACCTGGAGCCGGGGCAAACGATGACGGAAGAGCTGGGACGGGAAATTACGGCGCGAAATAACCGGTTGCTGAACTACAAACGGATTCAAGGAATTGTGATGGTGGAAGAAGATTTTCCGCGGACGGCTTCGATGAAGATCAAAAGGAACGAGCTGGCGGCGCGGCTGGCGAAGCTGGAGCGCAGCCGCGTTGTGGTGAGTTTGTAGCCGGTTTCGAGGCTTAGTCGACGAATTTCTACATGAGAGGGAAACTACGCACGGCATGGAACAATTTTTTGCCATCGTGAATCCCGCAGCGGGTGGTGGGCGTTCCGCGAAGCTTGCGGGGCCGGCGTTGGCGCGGCTGCGTGATGGCGGTTTGCAGATTGACGTTGAGGCGACGGACGCTCCGGGCGATGCGGTGCGGCTTGCGCGCACAGCGTATGCGCAGGGCTACCGCAGATTTCTTGCCGTGGGGGGCGACGGCACCGGACATGAAATCCTGAACGGTATTTTTGGCGCGGGCATCCCGAGCGAACGTGTGGCGATGGGATTTCTTCCGCTGGGCACCGGAAATTCCTTTCTGCGGGACTACACGCGCGAGGGCGCGAAAGCTTCGCTGCAGGCGCTTCTTGAGCGCCGCACGCGCAGCATCGATCTGATGCGCCTGACGCACGCCAGCGGTGAAATAATTTCGTTCAATCTTGTGAGTGTAGGATTTACGGCCAATGTCGGCGCGTTGACCAATCGTCATTTCAAACCGTTTGGCCATTTGGGATATTTGCTGGGAGTTTTTGTGCGGCTGGCGCAGTTGCGGCCGCTTTCGTTTGCGGTGCGCTGCGACGATGACCGGGAGTGGGACCGCCGGCCATGCTTGTTCCTGACATTCAACAACAGTGCGTATACCGGCGGGACCATGTGGATCGCTCCCAGCGCCGATGCCAGCGATGGCCTGATCGAGTTTGTACACTGGGGACCCATCGGGCGATTCGCGGCACTGCGCATGCTGCCGACGATTTACGATGGCCGGCACATGCAACATAAACAGGCTTCGCGGCGCGCGGTTCGCCACGTGGAATTCAATATGCCGGATGCGGTGGACGTGATGGTGGACGGCGAAGTGATGCCGCTGAAATGCCGCACGCTGGATATCGTGCCGGCGGCGGTGGACGTGTACATATGAAGCGCGCCTGGCTGGCGGTGCGCGCCGCGATTTTGTGGGTGCTTAGCCTGGTGCATTTTTTTATTGCCGCGCCGACGCTGGTGTTTCTGGGAATTTTTCTGGACCCGCGAAAACACGATTGGCTGCAAAGATCGTTTTGCAGGCGCATCGTATTTCTTTCCGGCGCGCGCATGGAAGTACAGCGTTCGCCGGGATTCGATCCCGCACGCACATGCTTTTTCATGGTGAATCACGTAAACGTGTTCGATCCGTTCGTGCTGTACGCCGCGATTCCGCAGTACGTGCGCGGGTGGGAACTGGAGTCGCATTTCAAGATTCCGGCGTATGGCTGGCTGATGAAACGGTTTGGAAACGTGCCGGTGCCGGACGTGCGGCGGCCTTCGGACTTGAAGCG
This sequence comes from uncultured bacterium, assembly GCA_964194235.1. GTDB lineage: Bacteria > Acidobacteriota > Terriglobia > Acidiferrales > UBA7541 > Acidiferrum. The sequence goes on from CAXMLS010000038.1 coordinate 6,687, forward strand.
CATGTGGCGGTTGACGCAGGATGCGATTGATGGCGGCACCAGCCTGATTATTTTTCCGGAAGGGAAGAGGACGCGCGACGGGCACGTGTGCGAATTTCAAGACGGCGGCTTCCGCGTGGCACAGCAATTGGGAATTCCCATTGTGCCGGTCAGTCTGGTGGGCGCTTATCAGCATCACCGGACGGGGCATTGGATGCTGTGGCCGGCGACGGTGACGGTGATGTTTCACGACACCATCGACACCACGGCAATGAAAAAGAGCGATGTTACGCAGTTGCGGGATTTTGTGCGAAACGTGATCGCTGCGCCGGTGGAAGCGCGGCTGCAGGAAGCGGACGCGGGAGTGCAGGAAGTTTTAGAGCGAAATGACTAGTTGTTCGTGCCCCGCGGCAAAACCTCAGTACGCAAATGTACCGTCAATCCGCAACTTAAATTACAGGGTGAGTTTAATACCGGGTAGGGTGCGGCCGGCGCGTGTTTCCTGCCAGGTGAACACAATGCGATGGATTACGGTGATGGTGGAAACAACGGCGATGACCCAGAGCACGGCACCCATGCGATTGAAGAGGCCGCCGATAATCAAGAGCACGAGGCGCTCGGGACGCTCCATGAAGCCAACTTTGCAGAGTGGAATGAGGGATTCGGCGCGGGCGCGGGCGTAGCTGACCATCACGGAACCGGCGGTGGCTACGGCGGCGAGGACTACGTACGGGGTGCGGCCGCTGACGGAATAATAAACCAGCAAGCCCATGTACAGGGCCATGTCGGCGTAACGATCGAGGGTGGAATCGTAGAACGCGCCGAAGGCGGTGACGCGATTCTGACGGCGGGCTACCTGCCCGTCGAGCATATCGAGAAACCCCGCGAAAAAAATAATCAGCGCGCCGGTGCGGAATCCTCCGACGGCAAAACTCACCGCGGCGCCAAAATTTACCACCAGGCCGAGGAAGGTAAGAAAATTTGGATTGACGCCGGTAGCGGCGAGGATTCCGACGATTCTGTCGAGCAGCCACCTGCTGCCCGTGCCGATTGCCCCTGTGAGTGTCGCCATAGGTGTCGTTGAGTAGTGTCTCAAACCACGCGCGAATCGCGAAGTTTCACGAAATCGCCGGAACGCGGCAGGCACGCGAAATCCTATATCAGCGGCAGGCTACACAGCAAACGCCCAAAACGGGGGCGCTTCCGATAGCAAATTCGCATGCAATTTATCGAGGAAACTACCGCGGAATAAATTGTGGAGCGGCGGTTTATTCTTGACGTTGCGGAGTGAGCAGCCTAAAGTCCTAACCAGTTTTGAAAACTTGCCATGATGAATGAAATGAGTCGGCGCAGTTTTTTATCGCATGCAGGCGGCGGCCTGAGTGTTGCATGGATTTCCGCGCACTGGCCGCAGATGGTTGTGGCGGCAACGCATGCGCGCCAGGCGGCGCAATCCGGCACGCCGTACAAATATCAATTTCTTACCGCGGAGGAGGCCACGGAGGTCGACGCGATCTCCGCGCGGATAATTCCAACAGGTGAAGGACCGGGCGAGAAAACTCCCGGAGCGCGCGAAGCTGGCGTGGTTTATTTTATCGACGGCGCGCTGATGACCTTCGCGGCCGAGGACCAGAAAAAATATCGCGAGGGTTTGCCTGACATTCAAGCGGTAGTGCACGAGAAATTTCCTGGCGTGCGGAACTTTTCCGCGGCTTCAGCCGAGCAACAAGACGAGATATTGCACGCGATCAGCGAGGAAAACGCTCCCAAGAGGAACCGACGCGGGCAGAGGCAGTTTGTAGAAGGCCAAGGAGCGACGGGAGAGCACCGGGCCGCAAGGGATTTGTTCGAGGCACTGCGCATTCACACGATCTCGGGATTTTTAATTGAGCCGGAGTCCGGCGGAAATCACGACGGTGTCGGCTGGAAGTGGATTGGACGTGAACCGGAACACGCGTTTCAGCCGCCGTTCGGCTACTACGACAAAAATTATCCTGGTTGGCAGCCGTTGCGGAAAGACGCGGACAAGAAATGATGGTTGAGCAGCCGAAGTACAAAACTTCCGACGAAGTGGACTTTGTTATCGTAGGCTCCGGCGCGGCCGGTGGAATTCTGGCGAAAGAATTGTCGACGAACGGCTTCCGCGTGGTGGTTCTGGAGCAGGGCGCGTACCTGACGGAAGCGGATTTCACGCATAACGAAATAAAAATTCTTGGCGAAGACCTGCTGACCAATCACCCCAAGCTGCAGCCCAATACTTTTCGCAAGACACCCCAAGATAAGGCCAAGCAGCAGCGGGTGGTGGTTTACGGCAGAACCGTCGGCGGCACCAGCGTGCACTTCACGGCGAACTTCTGGCGCTTTCATGAAATCGATTTCGTGGAGCGCAGCAAAGTCGGGGCGATTCCCGGCGCCAACCTGGTGGACTGGCCGATCAAATACGCGGAACTGGAGCCGTACTACACCAAAGTGGAATGGGAAATCGGGGTGAGCGGGATGGCGGGCGCGAGTCCATTCGATCCGCCGCGTTCCAAGCCTTACCCCATGCCGCCGCTA
>CAXMLS010000039.1:0-2633 GCA_964194235.1 uncultured bacterium
GGCACTGGGGATGGTCTGGGGATACTCGAAGCGCTGGAATTTTTGGGACTTGGCATCTACGGAAAGTTTGAACTGTGGTGTGCTCTTGGGGCGGTGGCGGCGTCCGATCATCGGTTACAGGGAATTGATTTCGACCGCCTCGCTGCTCGCGCCGAAGAGCAGCGCGTGATGGTGGAAAATCGGCGCTTGGAAGTCGCATATTCGGTCTTCGGGTCTGTAGCGGTAGGTAAATCACGGCACCTTCGAAAGGCTTATCTCAATAAAACGAGAAGAAAGACTGTCACCGGTGGTCTGTTGGTGGCGGTCGCTGTCATAGCAGCAATTGCGCTCGCTCCGGATGTCGTACGGTACATGAAAATTCGCGCTATGTGATTGTTGTGTGGGGCACTCGCGAAAATGAGTGCTGACCCAGAAGGGATCACGTGCTATGTCGCCATGCATTCCGCGAACTAGACGCTCACGGACTTCGCCCCTCGCTTCAAAAAGACTGAAGAAATAAACTGCTCTATTTCGACGAGGCAGCAATTGACATTCGACCAGAGAGTGTTTTAGAAGGAACAGGTGCTTTGGGTCCTCTGTATGAGCAGCTAGACGTTTGAGGAGGTAGCGATGGCAGGTGGAGGAATAATTTGGTGGATCATCGTAGGTCTAATTGCCGGTTGGCTTGCTGGCCAGGTGATGAAAGGCGGGGGATACGGCGTACTTGCCGACATTATGCTTGGGATACTTGGAGGTATTCTCGGCGGCTGGTTGTTTTCAAAGCTGGGAATCGGAGCCTCCTCGACCATCGGATCCATCGTCGTAGCATTTATTGGCGCGGTGAGTCTGGTGGGCATCACGCGGCTATTGAAACGAGCTTGACGCCGTCGGCGTGAAGGTCGCCGGACAGCCGCTTTTCTGGCCATCTTCCTAATCTGGATTTACTACTCGGCACAGAATCCTGTTGGGAGCTGAACTTACCTACGTTTACTTTCAGAGTTCGATTCCACTCGATAAAAAAATGAGTTTCTAATCACTAATTTTGGGCACCTGCAACCGCAACGCGTGTCAGATCCAAGTTTCCGATGAATGGACTTTCCGCTTTGCCGTTCAAGCGCTGCAATTCATCCACTACAAAGTTCAAGTCTTGCAGGCGGACGGAAACGGCCAAAGATATCGCCTGGTCATCGCCGCGGAGGATGTTTCCCAGATGGCTGCCGAAAACGGATTTGACGAACCGTCCGTCCGGGAATTCGACGTCTGTCGCTTCGTATGTGTGATCCACTGAGGCCACGACGTATCCACGGCTGGCGAGGTCTTCGAAGAGAAACGTGTAATCGGTGAAGGTGGCGGTGTAGCCGGGCGTGAAAACGACAACGGGATGGAGACCGCCTTCGATAGGATCATTCCAGCAGCTGTTCGTGGTTACATCATGAAGCGGCACTTCTACTAATTCTGAAAAATACTTCCAGACTTTCGGCGAAGCATATTCCGCCGGCTTGCAAGTCTGGTTGCGAGATGCTGGATACCAGAAGCGCACGAGCAACTCTCGTTTGGATCCGTTGGCGAGATAGGGATCGACACGCGAGTCATCTACCAAATCGACGAGTCGCGTGGCGATGGTTTTGGGCCCCCATGGGTGCGGGCACGGTTACGGCGCGCTGGGCGGTTAAGGCGGATTGCGCTGCGGACCCGCGCAGATTGGTCGCTTTTGTAATTCCCCTACCGGACAAGCTCACCTGCTGTGGACTGTCCGTGCTACCGTCCGCGATTGAGAGGTTCGCAGTTTCCAGCCCGAGCGTCGTCGGTTTGAATATTACGGTGATCGTACAAGAAGCGCCCGCCGCGACGCTTGCCGGCACGTATTGGTCTGAGAAAAGTTGTCCGGATTCGTACCGGCGATTGTGATGCCGGTAGAGCTCAAACATGTACTCCTGGTGTTGGTGAGAGTGACCATCTGCGAACTTGTCTGGCCAATGACCACTGATCCAAAACTCAGAGTGTTTGGAACCAGCTTCACCGTACCCGGTGTGACCGCGATTGTGGCGCCGGCGAATCGTTGGGCTGCCGCTTGCCGTGACGGATGGTGAGACAGTCCCGCAGCCTGGGGAGCACGATGTCCCGCCTTGGGTGGGCGTCCATGTGACTCCTGCGTCGGCTGGATCGTTGCTGACCTGTGCAGTGAATTGCTGGGTCACATTTACGGGCAGCAGGGCCAGCCCGTGTGACGGAAATCGTGATCGTCGGAACAGTGATGGTTACAAATCCCGACGCCCCGGTATTGGCTACGGAAGTGGCCGTTACGGTTACCTTCAATTCGGTTCCCGGCGTCGTGGATGGCGCTGTGTAGGTTGTGGGTGCTCCGCTAACCGTTGTAGCAGGCGAAACGGCACCGCATTGCGCGGCGGAGCAAGGTACACCCCAGGTAACTCCCTTGCCGGTGGAGTCATTGGTGACTGTGGCCGTAAGCTGCGTTGTCGAGCCCGCTGTAACCGTAGCTGCTTCAGGATTTACTGAGACTGTAATCCAGGCACGGTGATGTCCGCGGTGGCGAAATCCGAGGTGTTCGTAACGGAAGTTGCAATAAGGATCACGATTACGTCGCCTGCAGGTTTCGTGGTCGGAGCTGTGTAGATCCTGTCTCTTATACACAT
>CAXMLS010000040.1:0-7444 GCA_964194235.1 uncultured bacterium
AACCTGGACCGTACAGGTGGGATAGTTTGGGAACGGATTGCAAATTACCGGAGTGCTTTCGGCGCACGCAGGTTTGTCGCTCACACCACATGCCGACGTCGTGACCCTTGTGGGATTGATGCCTGGCGGAATGTGATTCTGAACATATGCATCAATGTCGGCAGAGGAGGCCGGACCATTGTTCATCGGGAACGTCCCGTTGCAACTACCATCGGCGTTGCAGGTGGATCCATTCACAGCCGCCCATCGAGTCGCCTCTTTCGCCGCATTGTTCACGAAGTGGTAGGCATAGAGCGCATGGCCAAAACCAATGACGCCTAACAGGAGCATCGCGAGTGGTATTAAAACGATGGCGAATTCGACGAGGCTGGTGCCGCGTTCATCCGCCAGATACTCAAATATCGGCGCCTCAGAAAAACGTTGAATGAAGCCCCGCAAAGATGTGGGTCGCTTTGTCATATGCTGATGCGTATCGTCGCCGTGCGCGACACGGTGAGCGAGTTCGAGATCCACGGATACTTGAACAACGAGTTGAACATCCCGGAAGCCTTCACTGACACCGAGACAACTTTACGCCCGATCGGGCAAATGCCCGTTGTGCAATCAGTCGGAGTAATTGCATTTCCGTCGTCGCACCCACACGAGAAGGGTCTCGAAGTAACGTTTAGAGTAACGTCCTGGCCATTATTTTTAAAATCGTTTTCTGCTGCGTTCGCGATGCCGTCTTGATCAGCTGCAGTGAAATGGTTTTGAGCGCCATACGCTGCACCGGCGCGGGCTGCATTCCCCACCAATATGCTGATGTAGGCAAATCGTCCCAGCTCTATAATCCCGAGCGCCAGCAACAAGATAACGGGAAGTATCAGGGCCACCTCGACAAGACTCTGCCCCGAGTGTGAGTTTACAGCAACGTTTCGTTTCTTGTATCCGGGTCTGTTCACAATTTCCATCGTTCCCATGCTCTTTCACCATCTCCGCTCTATTCCACCAAAATGGCGTTCTCGATAACCGAGACACCGCCGGGAAGCGAAGAATAATCTGATTTAATGTTAACTTCACCGACTCCGCCAAAGTTTAGGTCATGTGCCACGATAATGGTATATGCTGCCGTGGCGTTGGTCAGCTTGTTCCCGCCAAAGGTGAGTTCCGCGGCCGGAAAGTATAAAGCACCTTGGTAGTAGGAGTACTCGTTTCCATTGAGTCTCGCCTTCGAATCGTCGTTGGGATCCTGGTAAAAAAGTATACCGGCGTAGGTTCCCGAATTGGGCGCTGAAAGTTGGATCGTGGACGTGTCGTCGATCGTTACTTTTCCGCCGTTTGTGATGTAGAACGTCACGCCAGTTCCTGTGACTGTTGCATTTCCACCTGCATTTCGATCGATTGTGAAATCACCATCGACGACATAAGTACCGGGAGGAAAATTTACGGTTCTGCCTTTAATAGAAATCGATTGATAAGTCATCCCCGGAGCAGGGTTACCGTCGAAGGGAACCGGTATTCCCACATTGGGCGGTGCCAAAAAGGATAAAGGGTCTCCGGTTGGGGGAATACCTATCACTGGACAATTTGCTGTCGACCCTCCGCAGCTTACCTTCCCGTTGTACTCAGCACGTCCAACAACCCCGATGTTTGCCGCAGAAATGTTCATGTTCTTAGTCGTAAAATCCCCGTTTACTTCCACTCCGCACGTAGATGCTTGCACAATGGGAGTGCCAGAGGCTGTCATGCCGGCATTCGGAGGCCCCAGAGTATAGATACAGGGGGAGTTCCCGTTCTCGCCGATCAATGTCGCAACGGCTCTAGCCCTGATGGGTTCGCTATTAATCCCAAAAATCTTCATGAAGTAAGTTGGCTGCACCGCATCCACATAAACTTCTACATAATTCGCGTTGCCGCGGTGCGGGCCGGTTTGTGGCCCACGATTAACCGTTACGGTGGCATTCACACCATTCGTAAATCCGTTTGCAGCAGAGGCCTTCGTGGCGGCCCCGGATACCCCGAGGCCTCCCATATAACGAATATCGTCGGCGCCCGCGATAGCCGCAGCATCCGCCGAAGTTTGTTGTAGGCGCTTCTCGTAACGAAGTACGCCCATATCGACTCCAAGGCCTGCAATGCCCATGAGGACAACTAGCGCTAGGGCGCTCAAGTACAAGGCCTGGCCCGTCTCGTTCTTCCGTCTCATATTGGCCGCCAAACTAGATCGTCTCGGCAATTCACACCAGCAGCGAGTGACGTGGCGCGGGGCACAGATTTCCAACATGGCAGCGCTCCGATTGGAGCGCTTTCTTCGGTTTCCGCTTTATATCGGGCACTTCAGTGCGCCTTCTTCTTCTGTCACATCACCGAACCCGATGGCAGATTCCCGTCGAGATGATGGGTACGATCGATTTCCCGGTCCTGAATTCCAAGCTGATTGATCAAACGATGCAGATAACCCCGCGCCACACCTAAAGTACGGGCGCACTCCGATTTGCGCCAATCGCATTGCCGCAGCGTCCGAAGTATCAAGCTGCGCTTGAAGCGCCGAACCTCGTCTTCGTAGGACTGGCTCATCGGCAACTCTTCCGGACCCACAGGCGATCCGAATTCCTCAGCGCTCGGGCGCATCGACGCCGGCAAATGGAAAACATCCACCGTTTGGTCGTCGGCAAGAGCCACGCCGCGCTGCACGACGTTTTCCAGTTCGCGGACATTCCCCGGCCAGTTATATCCTTCCAGCGCATGCAAGGCCGACTGCGAAAAGTTCCTGGTATTTTTCTGAAATTGCTGCGCGGCCCGTAACAAAAATTGCTGCGCTAGCAGCGGAATATCGTCGCGCCGTTCACGAAGCGGCGGCAGATGCATCTGCACTACGTTTAGCCGGTAATACAAGTCGTCGCGGAACTTGCCCTGCTGCACCATTTCGCCTAGGTTGCGGTGCGTTGCGCAAACCAGCCGAATATCTACATTGATGGTTCTATTTCCGCCCAGCCGCTCAAAACGCCGCTCCTGCAAAACTCGTAGTAGCTTGGGTTGCAGTCCAAGTCCCAAATCACCGATTTCATCCAGGAAGAGCGTTCCGTGATCAGCGGCTTCCACACGCCCGCACCTGTTCATAGTTGCGCCGGTAAACGCGCCCTTCTCATGCCCGAACAATTCGTCTTCCACCAAAGTTTCCGGTAGATTTACACAAGAAAATGCCACCAATGGAGCGCTGTTGCGCCCGCTTAGCCGGTGTATGGCGCGAGCCAACAACTCTTTGCCGGTTCCAGTCTCACCCGTTATAAGCACACTTACGTCGCAGGTCGCAATCTTTCGCGCCATAGCAAAAAGTTCTAGCATCGGTGCGGAATTCCCCGTCAATTCATGTAATTTGCCCGCGGCTTCTGTGCCTCGGAGTTTCTGAAGTTCCTGCTCCGAAGCATATAATCTGAAGACGCGGCGTAGAATTATTCGCAGTTCGCTAATGTTCGGAGGATTGGTGATACTGTCATCGGCTCCGTATTCCACAGCGCGCAGAAACGGACCACGGTGCTCTGCGTCGCAAAGCACCACAATTGGGGGATGACTCGGTAAACCGTTGAGCTTGCCCATCAAGCGCAGCGCAGCTTCGTCAAAATCCGCCGCCACGTTTGGCCGAAGGTCAATTAGTAAAACATGGGAGAACGCGAGTGTCTCGTGAAGTAAATCGAACCGCAATTCGCTGCTCGCGCGAGTCTCGAAACCTTCCCCCAATGCACGCGCTACCGCGTTAGCTAAACCGGTGTCCTGCGTTAAGAAACAAACTTGTATGACCTGCCTATCCGACATTGCAGCTCCTAGCGCAGTACCGGACAATTTGAATGTCTTGTCACGTTTCTGGTCCAATATTCGTAGCCCGCTCGAAGTTCGAACGTTCGCCGAGTTTTTCTATTGAATTATTCCGGCTTCGGTCGATAGTAATTCATAGGGCACACACAATACCATAATCTCTGTACGATCCAAGCTTTAAATAGTGGGTTTATGCTGATAATCCGTGCATTTATTCGTCTCGTGCGGATGCGATACATTTTTGCAGAATTCGGGAAAACTTGTTCCTAGGAACGCCTCATTTTGGGTAATCAGTGACCCGCGGACTTGCCCAAAGGTGCGTCGGACGGTATTCCGACAAGTATATCCACCGGTATGGCTTTGCCGCCTCGGGTCGCTGGTTTAAATTTCCACTGGCTGAACGCCAGTCTTGCGGCCTCGTCCATCAGCGGCGACAATCCTTGATGGACACGCAAGTTTTCCACCGCGCCATCTTCGCGCAACGAGCCCTTCAGAACGATTAATTTGTGAATCTTGTCCTCCGGGAGAGGCAGGCGTTTAAAATCGAACCGCGATTCCGCGTCCGGCGGTGTAATTCCCTGCTCCATATGTACGACAGCGGCATTTGTCTGCGATGCCCGTTTCTCTCCAGCATCTCCGGAGAGGCAGTATTGCAGCGTCCAGGCTTTGCCCGGCATCTGCATGAACACGGTATAAATCTTGCCGCATTTAAGTGCACCGTAAACGTCAAGCCCACCTCCACCCATCGGACCTGCAGAAACGACCAGCGAGTTTTTCCTTGGAAGCAAGCTGTCGGCAACCGGGTAAACCATGCTAAGAGGCACGCCCGGCCCCAGCGTACCGGCCGTACCACCACCGCCCCCTGCAGTTCCGCTGACGCTCAGGATTCCAGGTTCCCCCAATTTTCCGCCGCCACCGCCCGTTTCGCCTTTTCCAATCCCGGTGCTGCTATCGCCTCCTGCTCCTCCGCCAGTTCCAACCCCGGACGTGCCGTGCGTTGAACCGCCCGGTGAACCTGGCACGTCGCCCGCTGGCGAAATGGAAAAATCCGCCCAACGATTTCCGGTCGGTAGAGCAACCATATCCGAAGCTTGCCCCGGATCCGTGCTGATGACCACCAGTCCGCTTCCCTGAGTTTGGGCTTGAGATTCCAGACCGGTGGCACTGTTAGCCTCGGACGACGCGTTATCCGTTGTCGGCGTTGGAGCGGGTGCCGAGATAGACGGAGGTGGCACAGGCAAATTGGGTTGCGATTTCGTAGGGTCCGTCAAATCTGTTAACGGTGTTGCTAAATTGTTAGCTGTCAGCGAAGGTGCTGGAGCAGTCAGCATTCTTTTGTTGGGCAATTTCGGTTTCGATTCTTTGGGGTTTAATTCGACCTTGGGCTTGGGAACCACAACCGGTCTAGCCTCTATGATATTCGGCAACTTCAACTCCGTGGTAATCCGCAGGTCTGGCGGCGCGGTCGGCTGAAAAATTGTCTGGCGCGCGTTATCGGGGCGTAGCGGCCTTGAGACGACGGTCAGGTTATGCTGTTGAGCTGTGCTTCCCAGCGCAGGTAAACGCTCAACCAAGTCGCCTTTGCCCGGTTGGGCGCCCGCTCCGGTCGGGGCGATGCGCGGTAACTTATGAGCCGGATCCATCACCGTCAACCGGTAATAAATTTTCTCGAGGTTCGGCGCCGTATTTTCGAAGGTGGCTTCCCTGGCTCGGCTCGCCGTGGGAATATAAATCAGAATCAAGATGAGTGCCACGTGAGCCACAAGAGACAGCGATTGGAACTTGCCATTCGGGCGATATGCACCGAGATGGACGCCCCGCAAAATGTGGCCCGGCGGCCTACCCGGTTTCACACGAGGAGTTTTATGCAGTGTTTTGAGCGAATCCCACCACGCGAGGCGCAATCGTTCCCGTTGCACCAAAAACTTCGGCGCTCGCGCCCCATAGGCCGGTCTCAGAGCCGCCCCGAGCCCTAGTTTCGGAGCATCCGACAGCCTAGATCCAAAGATCCCTAGCGAAGAGGATTTAGTGCGCAAAAGCAACGTGATCCGGGCTCCAGCACGCTGGCCGGTATGGCACAACCAGCATACCCATCGAAAGACAGCACGCATTATACCAACGGGGCACTCTTCCTTAGCCGGGTATGCTCCGCGGTTAAAGCAGATGCTTACGGATCAGATTGTCATCTTTTGGATACACCGAACCTCATAGGCTGCGAGTTTTAGGTCACCCTCCCACCTGGACATTCTCGTCGCCGGGCATGCACTCACTCCTGGCGTTTAAGAAAAGCGTAGCTGCGTCGATATTTCCTGAAGCGTTCATTGTGCAGCATTTAAAACGACTCTCCCATTTTAGTTTGGACCCGCGCCTGCTCGGACGTAGGTGTGGTGGTGTACCCTGAACTCTTAGGGAATTGAATGAAACGGGTCGAGTACGAGCATTTGAGGGGTTGTAACTCGATGAGTTTCTGCCTGTTCATATTATTATGTGCCCCGTTTAGTTCCCGCGCCTATGCCCAGGCCGCATCAGAAACGGCCGGCACTAATTCTGTGGCCGCGGCAGCGGGCGCTCCTCAGCCCAAGCCGGCCCCGCTTGCGACCATCCCTGCTGCGGACCATCCGGGCCGTTCACCACACTTGGCGGCACACTCCGGTTTAACATCAGCAGTGTTGAACCGAAGAAATCTGGAACAACGCGCCGGAGGGGATGCGGGAAAATTGCTGCTGCGTTCCGTGCCGTCCGGTGCCCAAGCATGGATTGATGGGGTTCCTATCGGCAACACGCCGATGCTACTCATGCTGGCGCCGGGGAAATATCGTGTGGAAATTCATGGACCGCGTCAGAAATTTGCCTCGAGCTCCGTCGAACTACAGCCGCGGGAAACTCGGGATATGGCCATGACTCTGAAGGTTCGCTATCCAACGAATGTAGTAGTCCGTTGAAGTTTGTAAAGGTTTACATCTGAGAAAAATGCGAAGGTTTAATGGCAGGTATTGAGTTTGATCGCCAATCATTCGTCCGAACGGGCGAGCCTCACCCCAACTCGACGCTGCCTATTATAGGTTTGTTAATCGCGGCCCTTGCTTTGGGTGGCGCGGGGTACATCAGCTACAAATTAATTGATCCCTCTCCGTCGGCTCCTAATGCCGTAGATGACGTTCAGGTTTTGGATCAAATGCAGCAGCAAATAGCGAAATTAAACGAGCGCATTGAACAGCTGGAAACACATCGCAAACCCGTGGCTCGTGAGTCTGGTGCAGCGCCACAAAAGCCGGAGACCTCCGAGCCAGTTCAGGCGAAACGCCCCGGTTTTGAAGTTGCGGCTGGAATCGCTGTCGCTCCACAACCCACTCCCCACGATTCTTCTGCCTCCGTCTCGCACAATGTGGCTGGGTATGCCGCCGAAACGACCGCAAATCGCGAGGCCTGGCAGGCCACAACTAACCGCTTGGCCGATGTAGTTGGAGTTGTAGGATCACAACAAGGTGAACTTTCCAAAACCCGCGAAGACGTAAACAGGATCCTGGCAAAAACCGTGCGCAACGCTCTGCCTTTCGAGTTACGCCGCGGCGCTATCCGGGAGCCGGTTGGGCCTTGGTCGCTGGCTCTAAAGAACGCTGACGTCAAGTCTCAGCGCTACACAGTGTGTGTG
>CAXMLS010000041.1:0-1511 GCA_964194235.1 uncultured bacterium
GATGTGTATAAGAGACAGATAGTATACTTTCCCGGTAGCAATCTGCGCTCCCACGAAGATCGTCAGCATTTTAGCGCCAACGAACCTAGTTTTATCACATATGTCTTTTAGCATCAGATACTTACAAACTCTTTGCACTCTCATTTTACCTCGGCCCTTTAGTTTCAAGAACTTGTGGACTCTTTGGCTGCAAAATGGGGGGGTAGGGGGGTGACCGCGAGCAAACTAGCGGGCGGCTCCCAGGGAAGGCTAGCCGCCAGATACTGACTTTTCGTTTCTTACAGCGAAGCTTTACGCAGTCTCAACGCATTGCCGATGACCGATACCGAACTAAAACTCATTGCCGCGCTAGCCAGCATTGGACTCAACAGCCAACCAAATACCGGATAAAAAACTCCCGCAGCAACGGGAACTCCCAGCGCGTTATACAAAAATGCGAAAGCCAGGTTCTGCTTTATGTTACCGATGGTCGCGCGGCTCAATCTTCGCGCCCGCACAATTCCGCGCAGGTCCCCTTTCACCAGCGTGATGCCCGCATTCTGCATCGCTACGTCCGTCCCTGTACCCATGGCGATTCCTACGTGCGCGGTTGCCAGCGCCGGCGCATCGTTAATTCCATCACCCGCCATGGCCACAGTTCGTCCTTCACTGCGCAGCCGTTTCACCACTTCGCTCTTCTGCTCCGGCTTCACTTCCGCTTCCACTTCCTCAATTCCCAATTCCCCGGCAACCTTCATCGCCGTTGCGCGCGTGTCTCCGGTCAGCATTACGATGCGCAAACCTTCCCCGCGCAGTTCACGCAGCGCCTCCGCTGCCGTCGCTTTAATCCGATCGCTCAACAAAAACACGCCCGCGACGCGTCCATCGATTCCGATGTATACCGGCGTCATCGCCGCGTCGTCGCGCTTCACGCTTTCCGCGCCAGTCCACTCCACGCCTCGCGCGCGAAGAAATGTCTCCGTCCCCACGATTACTTTTTTACCCAGGAGCTCGCCTTCCACTCCGCCGCCGGGCGTAGCCAGAAATTTGTTGGCTTCACTGAGCGGCAATTTCTTTTCGTTCGCCGCCTGCACCATCGCGCGCGCCAACGGATGCTCGCTCGAGCGTTCCAGGCTCGCCGCCAGCGATAGCAGCGCATCCTTTGAATATCCCCCGCCGCCCAGCACTTCCATAGAACTGACCTGCGGCTTCCCTTCCGTCAAGGTCCCCGTTTTATCGATTACCAGCGTATCGACTTTCGCCAGCGTCTCCAGCGCTTCCGCGTTGCGAATCAGCACGCCGGCATGCGCGCCGCGTCCCACCGCCACCATGATCGACATCGGCGTCGCCAGCCCCAGCGCGCACGGACACGCAATGATTACCACCGCGATCGCGCTGACCAGCGCGTGCGCCAGTTTCGGCGGTGGACCAAAAATCGCCCAGCCCGCGAACGCCAGCAGCGCAGCAAGAATCACCGCCGGCACAAAGTATCCCGCCACCTTGTCCGCCAGCCGTTGCATCGGAGCGCGGCT
>CAXMLS010000042.1:0-17167 GCA_964194235.1 uncultured bacterium
CCCGCCGCTGGTCGAGCAAAAACCCCGCCGGTGGCACCGTTACTAGCGAGCTCAGGAACTGGTGTATACCAGTTGATGTTTCCAGCTGCGTCTCGGGTCTTGCCGAAAGCGAACGAGCCGGAAGCGCGGTTCGGACGGCAAACGCCTACGTCCTGGTCCTTGTCGCAGTCTTTATAGCTTGGAGTCCAGGGCAGACCGCCGCTCCAGTTGGTGGTGCTGGATATACGCCAGCCGCCGATAAGGTAATCGGTCAACGTGTTGGCACCAGACATGTACTTCTTGCCCTTACCGAAAGGCAGTTCGTACAAAATGTTGGTTACCCAAACGTGATTGCGATTCTGGTCGTCAGGGCCGTACGACACTGACGGATCGATCGCGTAATAATCACTGGCATGGAATCTTGCTCGGGAGAAAGTATAGAAAGAAACGAATTGCAGCCCGTTTGAGAGGCGCTTTTCCAGCTTAAGCTGCAACGCGTGATAATTGCTGCTTGCGTCCATGCCGAAGTAGTCCCCAATGTCTGAAGAGCAACACCGAAGCTGATCGGCAAGGGGAACTCCAGTAAGGCCGCAAACGGCTAGTGAGGCCGAGCAGTCAGGATAGATGAAACGGTTGAAGTAGGGACGCCGGGTGTCTGGAGCGACGTTCGGGTCACCAAAACCGACGATGGATCTCGGATTGGGCTGGTAGGCAGGGCCGTCACCCGCGAACCCATGTGTCGCTTTGTTTCCGAGGTACGCCACTTCCACGGTCATTGTTGAGGTCAACTGGTGCTGAACCGTGACGTTCCACATATCGATCGTTGCGATCCGTTGTTTGGTTGGACGAATCCTGGGGGCGATCGAGTTTGTCGGACCGCGCAGAGGGATGGTGCCATTCGCAGAAACGGCCGGAAAAGCAGCTGGCTGTGGACCGTTGGGATCATCCAGCATGTATACAGGAACGTTGTCATTGATACCGAGCGGATTGACGTCGTTCGCGCTGATGTTCTGGTGAACGAGGACGGGCAGGTTCTGAGTGACGGCGTGACCAAAGTTCGAGCCGAACACTCCGATGTCAAAACTGCGTCCGTAGCCGATACGCACTACGGTTTTCGGCCTTACCTGGTACGCGATGCCTACCCGCGGTGCGAATGCGCCGAGGTAATTTCCAATGTTGCCGTTCAGGCCGTACGGGCCGAAACCCGCTACACGGATGACGCCCTGGTCAAGGTTCGCAAATCCACCGTTACCCTTTTTGTTGACAGATTCGGGAGCGTAATCCTCCCAACGAATGCCGTAGGTCACCGAAAGCTTGTTGGTAACCCGGAATTTGTCCTGAGCGTAAAGGAAGAAACGTTTCTGACTTTCCGCGGCTGTCGCACTAGTGCTGGCGAACCGTTCGAAGTGGGAAACATCGCCGAGCAAGAACGAGGCGAGATCCAATCCGCCGACGTTGCTACCGCCAACCGGATCGAAAAGAGATGTTTCTTTGTGGTTGAAGGATAATTGCCCGGTTCGATTCGCGTCGCTTGGGAAGCGCAGGTTATGCGCGAAGCGTATGTCCACGCCAAATTTCATCTCATGGTTGCCGGCGATCTTGGTCCAGTTGTTCACGAATTGGTATTGGTGTTCGTTTTCAATCAGCGGACAATTGCAACGCGAAGGATCTAGGCCGTCACCGAAATTGGTCAGCGTGCCGTCAAATCGGAAACCGGGGAGACCACCGGTGGACGGATCGCTTGCGAGATTCAGACCGTGCAACCCCAAAGCTTCCGCTGCCGCGGTAGTCGCATCCGGCTTAATGGAATGGGGATTATATTTGAAATAACCGAAACGGAAGTCGGTCAGCAGGGTGCTGCTGATTGCCTTGTCGAAGCCCGCTGCCAAACTGTGGTTGTGAATGATTGAGCTGCCGCTCAAACCGCCGATGCCCCCTCCAGGACCTCCCAACCCGATGCCTAAGTTTGGCTCACCATTAAGGCTGTAATAAGCGCGGGTGTAGCGACCGAAGATGTGCAAGTTTCCAGGAGCCTGATAGTCGCCACGGACGTCGAACGAATTTCCGTGAAAGGGGCCAGAGCCTGAACCGAAAAAGTTAGGAGCCGTAACGTTGCCATTGGCCGGTGCTGGGAAACGCTTAAGGATGGCGACGGCCGCAGGAGAGAGCCGACCTACGGGAATCAAATTCCCCGCGAAAGGCACCCGCCCCGCACCGGTATTGGGGTTCCCAGTGGCTGGATCATAGATCTGCCCGCTGCTGTTATTAACCACTCCCAGGTACTGGCTAAGGTCGCAGAATCCAGTTGATGCGGTACAGGTGCTGAGAACCGTGGCAGTTGGGATCGTTATGTTGTTAGTGACGCCGTTTGCCTGCCGCGTTCCCTGATAGTCGGCGAAATAAAACAATTTATTCTTGATCACCGCGCCGCCGACCGAACCGCCAAACTGATTAAACTTCGAATGGGGCAGAGGAACGCCTGGTGGCTGGTTGAACGGATTGCGCGCTTGAGTGGCATCGCTATTTCGGAAGTAGAAGACGCTGCCGTGAATATCATTGGTACCGGACTTCGTGGATGCAACCATCAAGCCGGCAATGGCTTTGCCGAATTCAGCGTCAAAGTTTTGCAGGGTGATCTTGGCTTCTCCAACCGAGTCCAAGTTGGGGTTGATGATGATGATGCCCAGGATGGGGTCCTGGTTATCGGTGCCGTCCAGCTCATAACCCGTGCCGCTAAAGTGCTGGCCATTGACGAAAATCTGCTCTGAACCCTGCGGATTTTCGGTCGCGGCGTGAGACCAGCCCACTAGCCGTTGCGTTCCGGGCGCGGAAAGCAGCAGTGACTGAAAATTGCGGTTGGCGATTGGGAGTTTTTCAATGTAGTCGGAGTTGAAGTCAAACGAAACGTCCGCGCGGTCGGTCTTGAGCTGCGGAATATCGCCGGTGACTTCAACAGTCTGGTTCACCGAACCGACCTGTAATTGACTGTCAACGCGCGAAGCAGTGTCGACCTGCACCAGGACGTTGGCGATATCGGAAACCTTAAAACCGGTGGCCTCGATCCGTAGGGAGTACGTGTCCGGGATCAAGTGAATGACGGAAAAGTTCCCGCTCTCATTCGTAGTGGTATCGTCACTCGTCCCTTTGGTAGTGGACGTAACAGTGACTTTTGCTCCTGTCACTGCGTTGCCTTGCGCGTCAGTGACGGTACCGATGATGCTGCCGTACACGGCTTGACCAGAAGCTGTGTAGGTGCACAAATTTAAGCTGAAGCACAAAATTACGAGAACAACCCAGACCGACCGTTTTGCCATGCCACCCCTCCTAAAGAAAGACATATCAATATTTGGAAACACACACCCTCGCAACGTGACCCCTCGACGGGTAATTCAGCTTGAAATGGGTTCGTGAAAACTGTGCGGACAGTAAAAAAAGCAGGCAACTACCAATCCTGCGTAAGCCCCCTCGACTGACACAGAAACTCGAAGCCATCGACTCCCGGGGTAAACCGGTCAAGTCCACCCGCAAAAACACAACAGAATCAACAGCGGATGGGCAATCGAGCAATAATGTAAGTGCTTAATAGCAATAAATTTGATGCTAGAGAAGTCTCATGCCGTAAGACACGGTTACATGATTTAAAGCTATGGCTTGCAGTAAGATGGCACCCTTGATACCCTCACGTTACATGGCTGTGACCGGGGCGGACTTGATAGATAAAACGCAAATTAACGCGCAAATTGAGAAATTGGCGAACAGTACCGTTTTGCACGGTTCCGAATCGCTGTGCAAACTGCTGCGCTATATTGCCAAGCAAGCGCTGGATCATCCGGGCGCGGCGCTGAAGGAATATCAAATTGCGACGGAAGTTTTTGGGCGGCCCGATGATTTCGATCCGCAGGTAGATTCGATGGTTCGCGTGCAGGCGGGGCGACTGCGCGCCAAGTTAGCCGAGTATTATAGCGGCGCGGATGCGGCGGACGATCCAATTTTCGTCGACATGCCGAAGGGCGCGTACGTACTATCGTTTCACGAGCGCGGAGCAGATGGCAAAAATCACGGAGCCGGAACGGTCGAGGCGCAACCACAGCAGCATGTAAGTAAGCCCGGGCATCAGCAAGAGCTTGAGGACACCACACAACAGATCCCCCGTACATGGGCGATCGCGGTTGGAGTATTAGCGCTGTTGCTGGTGGCGGCGTTAACCGTGACGGGCGCACTTCTGCTCACGAGGAGAACGGGCGAAAATATCGGTGGTGCGGACAGGGGCGAGGTTCCTGCGGTGTTTTCCACCTTCTGGCGCGGTTTTGTGACGGGACCGGAGGAGCCATGGGTAATCTTCAGCAACGCGGCGTTCGTGGGGCGGCCCGATGTGGGGATGCGTTACTACGATGCTTTACGGGATTTGCACGCGCCGATATTGGATCACTACACCGGGGTGGGCGAAGTTTTGGCGGTGCACGAACTGGATAAAGTGTTTGGAATGCTGCATCAGGATATTCGGCTGAAGCGCGGCAGCTTGTTTTCGCTGGACGATGCGAAAAATAACGATCTGATTTTCATTGGCTCGCCATCGGAAAATTTAACGCTGCTGGAGATTCCCGGGAGCCAGCAGTTTGTGTTCAAGCAAGTGCAATCGGGAGCGCGCCGCGGGAACATGGAAATTATTAACGTTCATCCGGAGAACGGCGAAGCGAAAGAGTTTCTGGCAAGTCCGTCTGATCAGGCGCTGACGGAGGATTACTCGGTGGTGGCGCTGGTGCGAGGCTTGACCCGGACGCGATCGGAATTGATTCTGGCGGGAACTACCACCATCGGCACGCAGGCTGCTGTGGAATTCGTTTCGCGACAACAAACTCTGGAGGAGTTGCTGCAAAGGATGTCGGTTTCAAAAGCAAGCGAGCTGAAACCGTTTGAAGCAGTGCTGCGCGTGAGAGTGGTGCGCGGCGTTCCAGTCGAGACCAAAATCGTGGCGCTACGCAAGAGCAATTAAAGAAGTTTTGCTGATGCGCGAGAAGTGTTCGCGCGATGCAAACGATCCTTCGATACTTTGCGAAATTTTAATTACGGAGAAGCGGGCTTTACTTCCGGATTTAATTCTGCGGCTTTCTTTAGTTCCCTGCTGGATTCCTCGTGTTCGCCCTTCCGCTGCAGAGCCAAACCCAGTTGGTAGTGAGCCGGCGCGAATTTTGGGCTGGAAGTGATCGCGGAACGAAACTGCGAAATGGCGCCGTCGAGATCGCCGGCGTTCATCAAGCGCTTGCCGGAGTTGGTGGCAAAAACCGTGGCCTGCATATCGGTAGTTTTTTTAGCGATAGCCACGCCGGCGCGGGATTCTTCGGCGGCACCCTGCGCGTCTCCGAGCTGGCGCAACACGGCAGCGAGCGTGGTGTGCGCACCCGCAAAATCGGGTTGCAGGCGGATGGCTTCGCGTAGTGCGGTTGCGGCATCCGGCCATTTCTCTTCCTGCTTAAGCACGGTGCCGAGCGTGTAATAAGCCTCGGAATAATCAGGCTTCACGCGGATGGCGGAGCGAAGCTCAGTCTCCGCGGCGGCAAAGTCTCCCTGCTGCCACAGGGTGACTCCCAAGGTGTAATGGGCGTCGGCTTGCGCGGGATCTAATTCCGCGGCGGCGCGCAACTCAACGATGGCTTCGGGGAGCTTGTCCTTCAATTTCAACGCGAGACCGAGATCGTAATGAAGTGTGGCGTCCTGGGGAGTTCGCTTGAGAGCCGATTGAAATTCCGCGATGGCGGCGTCGAAATCGGTTTTTTGCAAATATGCCGCGCCGAGATTGGCCTGGTATCCGGTATCTTCGGGCCGTAAGCGCAAGGCGAATTGAAATTCCCGGATCGCGCCGTCGCCATCGCCGATCTGCAAAAGTGCCAATCCCAAATTATTGTGTGCGTCCGAATTCTCTGGTTGCAGGCGGACGGACTGCCGAAATGCTTCGGCGGCACCGTCGCCATTTCCCAGTCGTTGCAACAATAGTCCGAGTTCGTACTGCGCGTCGGGAAAATCGGCTTTAATTTTTACTGCCAGCTGAAGTTCCGCGGCAGCTTCGTTATTATTGCCCGCTTGCTGCAGCGCCTTCGCGAGGTAGTAGTGGCTTTGAGGACTCTTAGGATCCAGGCGAGTTGCGCTGCGCAGCTCGACGATCGCCGAATCGATGGACGCGTTCCTGAGCTTGAGC
Organism: uncultured bacterium; assembly: GCA_964194235.1. GTDB lineage: Bacteria > Acidobacteriota > Terriglobia > Acidiferrales > UBA7541 > Acidiferrum. The sequence continues at coordinate 6,173 of CAXMLS010000042.1, forward strand.
ACGCCGAGGTGAAGGTGCGGGGACGGGAGTTCTGGCGCAAGGCGAACGGCTTCTTCGAACTGGACGTCCGCTGCGTCAAAATTTGATTGCTGCATCAGCAGCGAGCCCAGTTCATCGCGCAGATCAGCGCGGGCGGGATCAAGTTCGGAGGCGGCGCGCAGTTCGGACGTAGCGGCATTTATATCGCCCGAGAAAGCGAGAGCGCGTCCCAACGCGCGATGCGCTTCCGAATCGTTCGGAGTGGATTGAATGGCTTCGCGTCCCTCGCTTACGGCGCCCTGCCGGTCGCCTTTTTGCACCAATGCATTGGACAGGTTGATGTGAGCTTGTGCAAATGCGGGCATGGCGCGAAGTGCGGAACGAAACTGGATGATGGCGTTGTCGATTTGTCCCTGGGCCAGCAAAACCCAGCCGAGCGAATTGTGTCCCTCGGGACTGCCCGGCGCGAGGAGAACGACTTCTTCAAACGCCGATTGCGCGGCTTGAAGATCGCCCCCTTGCAGCGCGGCCATGCCTTGGGCGTAAACGGCGTTCGCCTGTTTGGATGAATCCTTTTTGACTGACGGCAATGTCTGGGCGAGCAATGACGTGGACAACAGCAACGAGGTAAGCAGCCATCGAACAAAAAGTATGAATGAAAAACCCTCAGGTCGTTGGCGGCGAGAATGGAAACGCGACATTGATGATTCGGCCGGTAGTGCCACAAGCAAATCTTAACATTTTGACTGGATGCGCGTGGATGCGAAAAACTTCTCACCCACCTGCCAGAGGGTGCTTCGATCGGATTGCGCGGCGGAGATGCGCTGATTGGAGTTCTTAAGTTATGGTTATCAAATGCAAAGGATGACTGCAATTATTCGGTTTGCCGCTGGTGCCATGCTTATTTTTAATTTGCCGGCGCACGCGCAGAGCCCAAAAGAGCCGGAGACCAAGCCCATCGTGCAGTTTATTGACGTGGCTGCGAAGGCCGGACTCGGCGCCGCGAATGTGTTCGGTGGGGTGGACACGAAGAAATACATCATTGAAACCACCGGTACCGGAGTAGCGATCTTCGATTACGACAACGACGGCTGGCCGGATATTTTCCTGGTGAACGGCACCACACTGGAAAAATTTCCGCCGGGCAAAGGACCAACGAGCCACCTTTATCACAACAATAAGGACGGAACATTTACGGATGTGACCGAAAAGTCCGGACTGACAAGATCCGGATGGGGACAAGGCGTGTGCGTCGGGGACTATGACAACGATGGCTGGGAAGATTTGTACGTGACGTATTACGGATCCAATGTGCTGTACCACAATAATGGCGATGGAACGTTTACGGATGTGAGCGACAAAGCGGGCGTGGCGGGCACCGGCAAAGTGTGGGGCACGGGCTGCGCTTTTGTGGATTACGACCGCGACGGGAAGCTGGATTTAATGGTCGCGAATTACGTGGACTTCGATCTGGACAAAACTCCCGCGCCCGGAGAAAGACCATCGTGCATCTGGAAAGGCGTGCCGGTGATGTGCGGCCCCCGGGGATTACCGTGGACGAAAAATACGCTGTACCACAATTTAGGCAATGGAAAGTTTGAAGATACAACCGCCAAGGCGCATATCGATAAAACCACTGGCCATTATGCGTTCAGCGTTTCCACGCTGGATTTTAATGATGACGGGTGGCCGGACATTTACGTGGCGTGCGACAGCACACCAAGCATTTTGTACCGTAACAATCGCGACGGAACCTTTACCGACGTGGCGGTGCTTTCCGGAGCAGCATTCAACGAAGACGGTAAAGAACAGGCGGGGATGGGGTCCACGGTCGCGGATTTCAATGGCGACGGCAAGCTCGACATTTTCAAGACCAATTTTTCCGACGACACCTCGACCCTCTATCGCAACGACGGCGACGGAAATTTTGACGATGTGACCTTTGCCGCGGGATTGGGGCTGCACACGCAGTATTTAGGTTGGGGAACGATGTTTCTGGATTTCGACAATGATGGTTGGCCGGACTTGTTGCTGGTGAACGGGCACGTGTACCCGGAGGTAGATAAACAGCATCTAGGCAGCAATTATCAGGAGCCGCGCATTCTGTATCACAACAATGGCAACGGCACGTTTACCGATATTTCGGAAAGCGCGGGAGCGGGAATCACAGCGGTAAATTCGTCGCGCGGCCTGGCGGTCGGCGATTTGTGGAATGACGGGAGAATCTCCGCAGTCATCAGCAACATGAGCGCGCCAGCCAGTCTGCTGGTGAACCAGGTGCGTTCAAGCAATCACTGGATTGCGATTCGAACGGTAGGAACGAAATCGAATCGGGATGGCATCGGGGCGAAGATTACGGTGAAGACGGGAACTCGCTCGCTGGTCGACGAAGTGCGCAGCGGGAGCAGCTACATTTCGAACAACGACATGCGGGTGCATTTCGGTTTAGGCAGCGCCGCGACGGTGGAGTGGGTACAGGTGCGCTGGCCCAGCGGGCTAACGGAGAAGTTCACTTCCCTGGAAGTGGACAAAATTCACACGGTAAAGGAAGGGTTAGGCACGGCAGTAAGCTCTGAAGAAAAGAAACCGTGAGAAAAGTTTAGGAATACCTGGATCGCGAGTATTCCGCACATGTTTTATTTAGTTCAGGCGGGGCGCTTGGTTTCCGGGAATTGCATGGTGCGCACGATTCCCTGCCCTTCTTTCACGAAGACGGCCTGATTGGGTTTTATGTTCTCCAGTTTTTCGAGCAAGCCGCTGGGCCAGCGAATTTCCAGCAAATCAACTTTCTCCGCCTTGCCGATCCCAAAATGCACGCGCAGATCATTCTGAGAATAATACCCGCCGCCGCTGCGCACTTCGTCGGTCTGCTGATGCGGTTTTATTTCGCCCGGCGGATGAGTGACGCACCGCACACGGGCGCCGATGCCGCTGCGATTTGATTTCACGCCGATGGTGCGAACCTTCAGCCAGTTGTTCTGATTTTTCAGATCACAGCGCAAAAGCTGCGGGTAGTCGTTGACCGTGTTGACGACCACATCCATGTCGCCGTCGTTATCAAAATCGCCGAAAGCGCAGCCGCGGGCCGCCACGGGAGCGGAAATGCCGGGGCCTGCGTCCATGGACACATCTTCGAAACGGCCGTTGCGCAGATTGCGGTACAGCAATTTGCGTTGCGCATAGCCGGCTTCGGTGCGCAACTGCTCTACTTCCGGGTACACATGGCCGTTGCAGATGAGAATGTCTGGCCAGCCGTCGTTGTCCATGTCAAAAAAACCGCAGCCCCAGCCGAGATATTGCGTGTGCTTCCCGAGGCCGGCGGGAAAAGTGGCATCCTCAAAATTTCCACCGCCGATGTTGCGGTAGAGCGAAGGAGTATCGCCGGCGAAATTTGTTTTGACGATGTCCAGATTGCCGTCGAGATCGTAATCGACGGCGGAAACACCCATGCCGGCCTGCGGTTTGCCGTCGGGGCTGAGCGCGCAGCCGGCTTCCATGGCGACGTCGGTGAATTTACCATTGCCAAGATTTTTGTATAACGCGCTGGCGGTGGAGTCGTTCGCGACGTAAATGTCGGGCCAGCCATCGTTATCGAAGTCACCGGTCAGCACGCCGAGGCCGTAGGTGCCGTTGGCGGCGAGAATTCCGGCAGATTGCGAAACGTCGGTGAAGGTGCCGTCACCGTTATTGTGATACAGGATATTTTTTCCGCCGTTCAATCCCGGAGGACCGCAGGCGACGAGCATTCCTTTATAATTGCAGGGCCCGGACTCGGGGACGGGAGCGGTGGCGAGATCGAGATCGATGTAATTGGCGACGAAGAGATCGAGATGGCCGTCGCGATCGTAATCGACGAACGCGCAGCCGCTGTTCCAGCGCTTGCCATTGCCGGCTACTCCGGACTTTTCGCTGACGTCGGTAAAAGTACCGTTGCCGTTGTTGTGATAGAGGAGATTTTTTCCGAAGTAGGTGACAAAAAGATCGTCAAAGCCGTCGTTGTCGTAGTCTCCGACGCACACGCCCTGTCCCCAACCGGTATGCGTTAAGCCCGCTTTCACGGTGACGTCGGTGAACGTTCCATCGCGATTATTCTTGAAGAGATGCGAAGAAGGCTCCTGGCCGGCCGGGAATCCCTCCAGACGCGAGCCGTTGACCATAAAAATGTCCAGCCAGCCGTCGTTATCGTAATCGTAAAACGCGACGCCGCATCCGGTAGTCTCGAGCAGATATTTGTTTTTATGTTCGCCGCCAAAGATTGTTTTGGCGTTGAGACCGGCGTCGTGCGCTACATTCAGAAAACTGACACCCAGGGGAGTACCCTCGATCGATGCGGGCACGGGGTGAGGGTCCTGGGAGATAGCATGCGACGCTGCCGGTGTCAGCGTGCGGCGTCCAAGGGCCAAAATGTTTTCGAGCGAAAGTACGGTCGCGGAACGGCTTAGCGACTTCAGGAATGCGCGGCGTGAAGAAAACAAAAGGAGAAGTACCTGCCCGACTTTGGCTCGTGCTAGAATCTGCCGCTTTCCTTTATAAAGAGGCGCGTGCTAGTTTGCAAGCGCCTGCGGCAGTAAAGTGATTCCCGCGCACCGAAGAATCCAAGTCATGAAGAGCAAGATGTGAAGAACAGGAATTCCGCATGGCAAAACGATCGATGAACATAGTTCGCGCAGTAGCCGCAATGCTGTTGGTTGCGCTGGGGGTGAGCGGCGCAGCCAGAGAGCCCAGCAATCAGTTGGAGCTGGCGCGGCCGGCGCGGACGTGGGAGTTTCTGTCAGCCGTAGGAACGCGCGCGGGAATTTTCGGAAACGAAACGGGCCGCGTAGAAGCGTGGGTTTATCCGCTGAAACTTTTCCGGGATTTTCATCTGCGCTTTCATACCGAGGGAAGAGTAATGGCCGCGGAGACGCTGACACGCACGGTCACGGTACGTCCGGAGTCGACGACGATTCTTTACAGCGGAGACACTTTCTCGGTGCGAGAAACGTTTTTTGTGCCGGTAGATGAGCCGGGGGGCGTGGTGCTGTTCGATGTGGATACAGAATTTCCGCTAGAAATTGAAGCGGCATTCCACCGGGATTTTCAATTGGAATGGCCGGCGGCGCTGGGTGCGACGTATATCAACTGGGATGCGACGCGAAACGCGTTTTATTTTGGCGAAGAGCAGAAGAAATTTTCAGCGTTTGTGGGATCGCCGACCGCTCAGGAGGAAAGGCAAGAATTTCAAACCAACTATTCGAGCGGGGCGGAAAATTCTTTTCGCCTGGGCGTAACGGAAAAAGGCAAGGACACAAAAGTAATCGTGGTGGCGGCTTCAGTGGAGGGACGCGCCGCAGCGGAGAATACCTACCAGCATCTCGCAACGGGATATAAGGACCTGCTTCGCGACTCAGGGGAATATTACCGGAAGTACCTTTCGCAAACCGTGAGTGTTGAACTGCCCGATGAGGAATTGCAGCGTGCGTACGACTGGTCGCGGGTGAGCATGGTGCAAGGGATGGTGAACAATCCGTACCTGGGCACCGGACTGGTTGCGGGGTACCGGACTTCGGGAGAAAGCCAGCGTCCGGGCTTTGCGTGGTTTTTCGGGCGCGATTCCATGTGGACGGCGCTGGCGTTGAACGCGGATGGCGATTTCGCGAATACGCGGAAGGCCTTGGAATTTGTAGGCAAGTACCAGCGCGAAGATGGAAAAATCCCGCACGAGATTGCGCAGGGAGCGAGTTTTGTTCCGTGGTTTAAAGAGTATCCGTACGGGTATGCCTCGGCGGATGCGACGCCGCTTTACATCATCACGCTGAACGATTACGTGGTGGAGAGCGGAGACACCGCGTTCGCGCAAGCGAAGTGGGACAGCGCCTGGAAGGCGTATCAATTCATGCGCTCGACATATGATGCGCAGGGACTACCGCAGAATTTTGGAATCGGCCACGGGTGGGTAGAAGGCGGGCCATTGCTGCCGGTGAAGAGCGAGCTATATCAGAGCGGTTTAGGCGCGGAGGCTTTGCGAGCGCTGTCGAACCTTGCGCGGGTGGCGGGAAAAGAAAATGAAAGCAAGGAGTTGACAGCAGCGTTCGAGCGGCAAAGATCGCTGGTGAACAGCGCGTTCTGGATGGCGGATAAAAAACGATTCGCGTTCGCACTGGACAAAGACAACAAAATGGTGGATGAGGCGACCGTGCTTGCGACGGTGCCCATGTGGTTCGGCTTGCTCGATGAGGAAAAAGCGGGCGCGATGATTACGCAGCTTGCCGATGCAGACCATCAAACGGATTGGGGCATGCGTATTATTTCGGGCGCGTCCGAAAAGTTCAGTGGCGGGGGCTACCACTATGGCGCGGTGTGGCCGCTATTCACGGGTTGGGCTGCGGTGGGCGAATACCGCTACCATCGCGAACATGCGGCGTACGCGAATCTGCGCGCGAATGCGCTGCTGGCGCTGGATGGATCGCCCGGACATGTGACGGAAGTGCTTTCGGGCGATTACTACCAGGGACTGTCGACGAGTTCACCGCACCAGATCTGGTCGGCGGCGATGGTGGTATCGCCGATACTTCGCGGGATGCTTGGCCTGTCGACGGACGCGGAGAAAGGGACGCTTACGTTGGCACCACATCTGCCGGCCGATTGGAACACATTCGCGATACACGACGTGCACGTTGGAGCCGCGACGTGGGATTTGCAGTATGCCAAGACGGCGGACGGCATCGAGCTCCAGGTGAAACGCAGCGGCGGCCAGGACGGCGCGATGGAATTTGAACCGGCGATCAGCGTGCGGGCGAAGGTAATTTCCGCGGAACTCAATGGACGCGGCGTACCGTTCCGCGTGGCCAGAAATGACGAGGATCAACACGTCATTGTGCGCGTGGCAACGGGCACGGGAGCGAGCACGTTGCGAATTCGAGTGCGTGACGATTTCGGCGTGAGCTATCGCTCGCAACTGCCACAACTGGGAAGCGAGAGCGAAGGGCTTAGGATTATTTCTGAGAGTTGGACGCCATCGAGAGACAAGTTGACGTTGTCGGTTTCAGGAATTGCCGGGCGGCAATACGAGCTTTCCGCGTGGAATGCGAGCCAGGTGAGCAGCGTGGATGGAGCGGCACTAGTCCGAGAAGGCGATGGTTCGGCCAAACTGCGCGTTGCGATTCTCGCGAAAGATGGGCGCGCTGTGGGCCAACCTGCGCAAGAGCATGAACACAGCGGGAGATCGAATTCAGCAGGGCCTCGAGCACAGACACAGATTGTTCTGCACTTCGCAGCGAGTCGCGGACGCGAGCATTCCGAGAAGCGGTAGTACACTCTTACGAGTTCCCCCCGGGCTACGAAAACAAGGAGTACCCAGATGATGATCCAGAAAATTGCAGTCAGTGCGGCGATGATAGTTTGTTTCTGCCTGAGTGCCGACACGTCCAATGCGCAGCAAAAAAGCGATGCGCAGGGGCGGCAGTGGTGGCAGAACGCGGTCTTTTATGAAATTTATCCGCGCAGTTTTGCGGACAGCAACAACGACGGTATCGGCGATCTCAACGGAATTACCTCGAAGCTCGATTACCTGCACGAATTAGGCGTGGACGCCATCTGGATCACACCGTGCTTCCCTTCCCCACAAGTGGATTTTGGATATGACGTGTCGGACTACGAAGCTATAGATCCAATGTACGGAACGCTGAAAGATTTCGACCGGCTGATGAGCGAGGCGAAGAAGAGAAACATCCGCGTGATTCTGGACTTCGTGGTGAATCACTCTTCGGATCAGCACAAGTGGTTTATCGATTCCAGGTCATCGCGAACTTCTAAACATCGCGACTGGTACATCTGGCGCGACGGAAAAGGGAAAAATCAACCACCGAACAACTGGCAATCCGAATTTGGCGGCCCGGCGTGGACGTTCGATCAGAAAACCGGTCAGTATTATTACAATTATTTTTACCCCGAGCAGCCGGACCTGAACTGGCGAAATCCGGCGGTAAAGGAAGCGATGCTGGACGCGACACGCTTCTGGTATAAGCGCGGCGTTGCCGGATTTCGTCTGGACGCGGTGGACACGTTATTCGAAGATCCGAATTTGACGGATAACCCTCCACTGCCCGGCAAGGACAAATTCGGCCGGCCGCGACAAGAGAGAAAGTTCAACACAAAGTTGCCGGAAGTCCACGACGTGCTCCAGGATCTTCGTAAGGCCGCGGACGAATATGACGCGGTGTTGATCGGCGAGACGTGGACAAAAGGTATCTCAGAGCTGAAACAGTATTACGGAGAGCACAGCAACGAGCTCCAAATGCCCATGGATTTGATGTTCGGAACGGTGAATAAGCTTTCGGCGCCCGAATTTCGCAGGCAGATTGCGGCGGTAGAACAGGCGGGCGGGTGGCCGGTATTCGTGATCAGCAACCACGACATGGACCGCTCGTACAATCGCTACGGCGACGGAACCCACAACGAGCAAATTGCCAAGCTGATGGCGTCGATGTATTTAACGTTGCGGGGCACGCCAATCATGTACTACGGCGAAGAACTCGGGATGGAAAACAATGATCCGAAGCGCAAGGAAGACGTGAAAGATCCGCAGGGAAAAATTGGATGGCCAAAAGAAATCGGCCGTGACGGAGAACGAACTCCGATGCAGTGGACTGCCGGCACGAATGCGGGCTTCAGCGAGGCAAAGCCCTGGCTGCCGGTACCGCCGAGCTTTAAAACACATAACGTGGAGACGGAAAGCAAGGATGCGAATTCGGTGCTGGAAGTCTACCGGCAGCTTCTGGGTTTCCGGCATAAAGAGCCCGCGTTGATCAACGGAAGCTATGTGGCGCTGAATGCGGACGATGCCAACGTGCTTGCGTATCTGCGGCAGGATAAAGACGAAACAATTCTGGTCGCTCTAAATATGTCCGGCACACCGCAGAAACTTCGATTCAATTTGGGCGCGGCTGGATTCAGCACGGCGAAGCTGTCGAAAATGCTAACAAGTTCACAACCCGCCGCGACGATCTCGGCGGACGAACTGGCGTTGGAACCGTTTGGCGTAATAATCGCGAAAGTGACGAAATAGTTTTCCGCGCGGAGCGTGCGAGTGCAGGTTGATGAATTCGTGCGCTCCCGGCGGAGAAGAATAGCCGGAAATTTATTTTTTATTGCAGCACCCAGGTGCCAATTAGTTCGGTGATCCTGAAACCGTAACGGGGATACTGAGTGCCGAGCGAATCGCTTCGCACGATACGTGCTTTGCCGACATGTTCCTGTTCCACACCCACCAAAAAAACATCGACGATGGCACCTGCCGCTAACACGGCTGCGCATGCACAACAAAATCCACTCTTGCTGACGTTCTCCGTGGTGGTAAACGATTCGAAGGCATTGCCGCTGGAGTCTATGCCGGTCAACTTTAGCGGCACGCGCAAACCGACACGAATTTCTTTGCGGCGTTCCTTGCGCCGGGTCATCAGCGCCTCCGCCAGGCAGGAGCGCAGTGCATCAAAGTCGACGGGCTTTTCGAAATAAGCCGCGGCGCCAAGATCGCGGCAGAATTCCTTCGTTTTTGCGCCGGCTTCCCCGGAAACCACAAACACCGGAATCAATTGCGTGGCGCTGAAGGTCGTGAACGTTTTGCAGAGCTCAAAGCCGGAATACCCGGGCATGCGGAGATCCAGGAGAATGGCGTCGGGTTTGTGCTCAAGAGCCAAAGCCAGCGCTTCTTCCGGCTTGCCGGTATCAATGATTTCGTAGTGGTCGGCCAGATTAAGGCGGACCAGACGCCGAATGGACTCGTCGTCGTCCACGATCAGGATTTTTGCCATGCTGGTTAATCCTTCTTACGCGTCAGGGGCGGTGGACGAAGCGGCGAGAATCAGGTCGGTTTTGCGCTGATGGTCAATAATTTTAGCGTCCAAAACTTCCCGCACTTTATGAATCAGGGATTCTTCGGTGAATGGTTTGTTGAGCAAATTGCAGTCGGGGCCCAGCACACCGTGCCCGGCGATGAAACTATCGGTGTATCCGGAAATGTACAGAACTTTAAGAGCGGCGTCCGCGGCGACAAGTCGTTCCGCGAGCATCCGGCCATTTTGACCCGGCATAATGACATCGGTCACCAGTAGCTGAATGATGCCGGCGTGGGCTGCGGCAATTTTTAAGGCTTGCTCGGCATCGGGCGCGCTAAGAACTTTGAATCCATGACTGGATAAAAAAGCCGCTGCCAGTCTTCTAAGCGGCTCGGCATCTTCAACGAGCAAAATCGTTTCGGAGCCGCGCAGATTTTCTCCGTGGTAAGGAATTCCGGCGAGCGGTTGCGAAGTTTCCGCCACCAGCGGCAAAAAAATTTGAAACGAAGCGCCCTCACCCGGTTCGCTATCGACCCAGACATAGCCACCGCTCTGCTTGACGACCCCGTAGACCGTCGCGAGACCCAGGCCAGTGCCCTTGCCAAGTTCCTTGGTAGTAAAAAACGGCTCGAAAATATGGGCGAGAGTTTCAGAATCCATTCCCGACCCGGAATCGGCGACCGACAAGCGCACGTAGTTGCCGGCTTTTGCACCGGTGTGCAAGCGAGCGTAAGCCTCGTCAAGATTTACGTTGGCGGTCTCGATGCGAAGCCTGCCGCCCTGCGGCATGGCGTCACGGGAGTTCACCGCCAAGTTCAGAATTACCTGTTCGATCTGATTGCGATCCGCACGCACGCTGCGCAATTCGGGATCGAGCGTAATACTGACGGCGATGTCTTCGCCGATCAGGCGGGGCAACATTTTTTCCATGTCGGCGACGAGATCGTTGAGATTCAGGATGGTGGGCGTAAGAATTTGTTGGCGGCTGAAGGCGAGCAACTGACGGGTCAATGCCGCGGCGCGTTGTCCGGCTTTTTCGATTTCCAGCGCGTGTTCGGTAAGCGGATTGGCGGTTCCAAGCGCGGTCTTCAACACCTGGCTGTATCCGATGATCACGCCGAGAAGGTTATTAAAATCGTGCGCGATGCCGCCGGACAAACGGCCGACAGCCTCCATCTTGCCGGCCATGCGCAACTGGCGC
>CAXMLS010000043.1:0-3979 GCA_964194235.1 uncultured bacterium
ATGTGTATAAGAGACAGGTATAAGAGTGGTGCCGCGATATTCCGGTTCTTCGTAATTTTTCATTGGTTGGTTGACCGTTCGGTCGCAGGCCACGGAAGGATTACCAGTCAACTCTCGCCTGGTTACAGTTCACTGCCGCACTTAACTGGATCACTGTGCTTCTGCGGCTGCGGGTTTGGTGCTGACCCGGGCGTTCTGCGCGAGCCAGTCGAGAGTTTTATCGCTCCGCAACTTCGCTTTTATCCTATCCAGCGTACCCTGCTTTGTCAAACGAGCGCGAATTGCTTCGGCGGATTCGCCACTATGCCCGGCGAGATGCTGCAACTCGTGTTCGACTTCTTCCTCGTTAACATCAATGTTTTCCGCCGTCGCGATGCGATCGACGATCAACTCCGCTTTTACGTCGTCTTTGGCGCGGTCTTCCTGGCGTTTCCGCAGTGACACCCAATCAATATTCACCGCCCGTGGGTCCACGCCCTGCTGTGCGAGGGACCGCAGCACCCGCTCCAGCCTCGTATCCATCTGGTGTTCTACCAACGCATGTGGAACAGGGAAGTCATGTAGTTTCACGATTTCGCCGAGAACTTTTTCCCGCAGCAGATCTTTCTGCTTATGGTCACGCTGGTGTTCCAGTCCTTCGCGGATTTTGATCATCAGTTCATCGAGAGTCGTGGCATCGCTAACGTCTTTGGCAAAATCATCGTTCATCTCGGGAAGTTTTTTGGTTTTGATTCCCAACACATCCACAGAGTAGCGGTACTTCTTGCCGGATAGCTTGGTGTCAGGATAGTCGGCGGGATAATCGACATCAAAATCTTTGTGATCGCCAATATTGACACCGCGCAAATTCTCATTGAAGGGCGCCATCGTTTCTTCCGCGCCGATATGGCACAGCACGCTATCCGCCTGCAGCGGTTCGCCCTCGCCTTCCGGAGTACCCGTCAGTTTCAATTGCACAAAGTCACCGTCTTCAACGGCGCGCCCTTCCGTCGGAGTAAAGGCGGCCGCGCGCTCACGCATCTCTTCAAGTGTCTTGTTCACGTCTTCGTCGACAACGTCCATTTCCGGCATCTCAAATTCGAGGTTTTTGTATTCTTTCAGCTCAAATTCCGGAAGAACTTCAAACACCGCGCGGAATTTCAACGGCTGTCCGTCGTTGAAATCGAGTTGTTCCACCTGCGGCTGCGAGACGGGTGAGAGCTTCTGTTCGGAAACGGCCTTCTCGACGCGTTGAGGCACCAGGGACTGCAGCACTTCGCCCTTGATGTCGTCCGCAAAACGCCGGCGAATTAATGTTAACGGGGCTTTTCCAGGGCGAAACCCCGGCACCCGAGCGACCTTGGCGAAATCTTTGGCCACGCGATCCATGGCTTTCGACACTTCCTCGGCCGGAATTTCCAAATCCAATTCGCGCCGGCACGTGGCTTCCGCTGGGCCCGCGGTAATTCCTTCAGTGGCAACCGCCGCAGTTGCTGCACCAGTGCCTTCCGTGGTGGTTCCTTCCGCAGTACCTTCCGTTCCTAAAGTCATACAAAGGCCTTTCCGCAAAAATCAAGGTGGGGTTCGAGACGCGACTTTCACGACAGCGCTGTCTTCTCTAACAAGCGTAACAAAAACTTAGCCAAAACACTCGTTTCGCTACCTCGCTTTTGACGATGGCGAATGGCGATTCCGGAACTGGCCGGTTCTAACCTTTACGCGGTTTACCCACCTTGCTTAACGGGCGACCAAGGTGAGGCATTGTTGCGTAGCGGGATTGCACACACGCGTCGTCCACTGCGAATTGCCGGCGGTTGAAGTCGGCTAAAATGATTACGCACCCGGGAGCTGCGATTGAAGAACACCGCGATTCTGTTGATAGAGTGCCCAGACCAGAAGGGACTTGACGCGGCCATTGCCGAATTCATTTTCCGTCATGACGGCAACATCCTTCACTTCGAGCAACACCAGGCCGGCGAAGAGCGATTTTACCTGGCACGTGTGGAATGGGACTTGCGCGATTTCAAATTGCCGCTGCAAGATTTTCCGGCGAAATTCGGTCCTATCGCCAACAAGTTTTCCATGCACTGGAGGCTTGCGGTTTCCACCCACCGCCCGCGTGTGGCGATTTTGGTATCAAAGTACGACCACTGCCTGGTGGACTTGCTGTACCGCCAGAGGAATGGTGAACTCGCCTGCGAGATTGCGCTTATCGTCAGCAATCACCCTGATGCAAAGCGCCACGCCGATTTCCACGGCATTCCGTATCACCATATTCCCGTAACTAAGGAAACCAAGAAGAACGCCGAACAGCAGCAGTTGGCGCTGCTGAAAGAAAATAACATCGGCCTGATCGTGCTGGCGCGTTACATGCAAGTGCTCTCAGGGGATTTCATCGCACACTATGCCCAGCAGATTATCAACATTCATCATTCTTTCCTCCCGGCGTTCGTTGGCGGGAAACCGCACCAGCAGGCTTACGATTCCGGAGTGAAGCTTATCGGCGCAACAGCGCATTACGTTACGGAAATTCTTGACGAAGGGCCCATCATCGAGCAGGGTGTCACGCGAATTACTCATCGCGACGCACTCGAAGATCTGGTGGAAAAAGGACGCGACCTCGAAAAGGTCGTACTCTCAAGGGCCGTGCGCTGGCACATAGAGAACCGCATCCTCTTATACGACAACAAAACGGTCATTTTCGAGTAGGCCACGAGTCAATGTTTCTCGCCGAATTGTTTGTTCTTGAAGCCCGTGCTTTTGTCCTGAGCTGTAAATGAGCGCTGACGACTCTCCGCAAAAATAATTCGAGTAACTATCAGTCTGCGGCGGCGACGGATTCGCCGGCGGCCCTGCTTAGATCGGCATGCAACAAGCGATGGAACAAGTGCTCGCCAGCTTCGCGCCGCACCGAAAGGCGGCCCGCGAGATACGCGCGTGAACCCAGGCCGCGTTGCACCGCGTCGCAGATGCCCTGGTCTTCATCCTGCACTTTTTCACTGACGGTGATGCTATCGCGATTGCGAACTTCGGCGGCGGCAGAAATATCCGCAAAGTAGTAATCGAAAATTACGGCGCATTTATCCACGGCCAGCGGAACAACTAAATTCGTGTCCATAACGCCTTCGTATGCGTTCAACATAAAATTCGGGTAAATCCAGAGGTAGAACGCGCGACCTTGTCGCGTCGAAGCGACGCCCACTTCGGAGTCGGCATCGGAGGACAGCGGGCTTGACTGCAAACAGGAGCGCTCAAAATTCTCAATTGTGTATTTTGTGTATTCGATGACGCTGCTCAATCCTTTATGCGCGTGCGGCACGTGGTAACCGCCGTCGAGATAATTGTCCACGTAGACTTTCCAGTTGCATTGCAAGGTATAAATGCGTCGATCGAAAAACTTCAGCTTGCTGGTCAATTCCAGGGGGGTAACGATCGGCGGAACAGCGCCTAGAAACTCGCGCAACGATCCGGCATCTGGATCGATATTTACGAAAACAAAGTTTTCCCAAATATCGGCGCGTACGGCCACTAATCCATTTGTACTGCGATCGAAATCGCATACGCCGTCAAACTCAAGCATGCCTTTAAGCGCGCCGTCGATGCCGTAGGTCCAGCCGTGATACGGGCAGCGAAACTGGTTCGCGCAGCCTTGCGGTTCCGTAACGACGGCCGCGGCATGATGCCTGCACACATTATAAAAAGCGCGAAGCTGCCCATCTTCACCGCGCACGACAACAATCGGCTCGCCGGCAATGTCCGCCGTTAAAAACTGTCCCGGCTTCCGTACCTGGTCCGCGCGTCCGGCAACCTGCCACGTCTTTCCGAAGACCGCTGCATTCTCAAGCTCCGCCAAACCAGTATCAAAATACCATGGCGAGGGGATAGTAGAGGCTTGCTTGAGCGGAGTACTTGGGTTGTAAAGATCAAGCAGGGAACGGACGCTTCGTTGCATGCTGGCTCCCGTAGTTAAACCTCATCGGCAAATCACGTGACTCACAAT
>CAXMLS010000044.1:0-2602 GCA_964194235.1 uncultured bacterium
GATGTGTATAAGAGACAGCGTATACTCCGGCTAATTTGAAACCTGATCAACCGGTGATCGGACTGGTCGGGAAGGCCGTGACGTTTGATACCGGAGGCATTTCGATCAAGCCGGCCGACGGTATGGAAAAAATGAAGTACGACATGGCCGGCGGCGGCGCGATGCTTGGCGTGATGCGCGCCATCGCCGCGCTGAAGCCCAAGGTCAAAGTAATTTGCGTGGTGCCCTCGACGGAAAACATGGTTGGTGGGAAAGCGCAAAAGCCGGGGGATATCCAGACCGCGATGTCCGGAAAGACGATTGAGGTCTTGAACACGGACGCCGAAGGGCGGCTGATTCTGGCGGACGGCATTACCTACGCGAAGCAGTTGGGCGTGACCCACATTATCGATGCCGCCACGCTTACCGGCGCTATTGTGGTGGCGTTGTCCAGCATCAATGCGGGAGTATTTGGATCAGATCAGGCGTTCACGGACAAACTTCTGGCCAGCGCAAAAGCAGCCGGGGAAAAAATGTGGCAGATGCCTGTTGATGAGGACTATCGCGAATTCATTAAGGGCAGCGTCGGCGATATTCAAAATATCGGCAGCGGAAAAGGCGGCGGGGCTATCACTGGTGCGATGTTCATTAAGGAATTTACGGGCGATACGCCGTGGATTCATCTGGATATTGCCGGGACCGCTTGGAACGATGACCAGAAGCCTTGGCTGGCGAAGGGTGCGACGGGAAGCGCGGTGCGCACGCTGGTGCATTTGCTGATGACTTACTGACGTCGATAAAGTGGCGCTCATTCATGACCAATATCCCCACACGCAACTTCGCGGTGTGGGACACCCGACACCAAACATCGAACACCGAACAAGCGGCAGCGAACACGCGGAGCATACTAGCGAAACCCTCGCGGGCCGGAGGGCTTACATCTTCTCTGGGGCTTCGATTCCTAATAGCGATAAAGCGCGGACTAGTTGCTTTTCCACTAATTCCGTCAGGCGGAGCAAGAAGGCGCGCTTTTGTTCGTCGGCTTCCGACAAAATGTGGTGCTTGTGATAAAAAAGATTGAAGGCTTGCGCCAGTTGAAATGCATACTTGGCTACAAACGCGGGCTCCTGCCCATGAATCGCGGCATCCACGGCTGCATCGAGCGATCCAGCGAGCGCCAACAATTCCCACAAGCCATTTCCTTCGGCGCCCGATAGCAGTGCCGCCATTGTTTGCGAGGTGACTTCCATCTGCGTGGCGCCGGCCTCCGTGCCTTTGCGGCGAATTCCGCGGATTCGCACCACCGCATACTGGCAATACGGGCCGGTTTCGCCTTCGAAGCTGAGCGCGTCCGCAAAATCAAACGCGATGATGGAGTTGCGCGTGAACTTCAGCAGGAAAAAGCGCAGCGCGCCAACTGCGATGGCGTGCGCCGTTTGCTGCCGCGTATCGGAGTTCATGTCGGCGTGCCGCTGCTGCACTTCTTTTAAGGTCGCGGCTTCGAGCGTGTCGAGGAGATCGTCCGCTTTCACACCGAAGCCCTTGCGTCCGCTTACTTCGACGTATGGTTTTTTCGTTTCTTCCGGGGAAAGCTCGTAGCCCAACTCCGCCGCGCAACGAGGAGTGAGTGCGACGATTTCGTACGCGAAGTGGATGGAGCGGTTGGCCTGCTCGGCATGTCCTAGCGCGCGCAAACCTTCGGCAACGACGTCCTGCAGATACGCCTGGCGCGCGTCGATCACGTTGTAAACGGTTGTCGCAGGGGCGCCAAAGTCTGGCGCTCCGGATTCGCTGGCTGAACTGGTGGTGCTCCACAAAGCGTGCGCACCGGGAGCGCCGCGCCATTTGGCATAATTAAAATCCTTTCCGAGCAGTCCAAATTTCCACAACTGATAGGCAATATCTTTCCCGACGTAAGTCACGGTGCCGTTGGAGCGCACGATGATCTTGTCCTGGTTGTTGGGGTCTTCTTCGGCGTCCTTGACACCAGTATCGTCATCTTGAGTTTTTTTTACGTCGTCACCAGATCTCGCGCTCGCTGGACTGTCGTTCCACGGCATGATCCAGCAACCGGCCATCTTTCCAGTCGTCGCCAAGCGTATGGCACTTGCCGCTTTCAGCTTTTCAAAGGCCGCGTCCCAGAAGTGCAGGTGCAATATTTCGCTCTCTCGCGCCAACAGGTCGTACCAGATCCCCAACCGCGCCATAGTTTGCAAATGCAAGCCGACAATCGCATCGGCGATCACCGAACCCATTTCCGCAACTTCGCCGCGGCCTTCTTCGATGGCTTTTAACGTTTCGCCGCGAAGGGTGGCGGCGCGTGGCTTGTCTTCGGCGAAAAACTGCGTCGCGCGCGCGTAGACATCCCAGCAGAGATAGTCAAACTTCGGCTGCGCGGCAAGTTCGAGGACCTGCGCAAGATTCTTTTTCTCCATATGGAGAAATCCGATCACCACATCGGCAACCTGCACTCCGGTATTGTCGATGTAGTTCTGCACCTGCACGGCGCTGCCGCAGTGGCGCAGCACGCGGGCTATGGTGTCGCCCAGCACGGCGTTGCGCACGTGGCCGATATGCGCGGCCTTGTTGGGATTGATACTGGTGCTGTCTCTTATACACATCT
>CAXMLS010000045.1:0-2127 GCA_964194235.1 uncultured bacterium
AGATGTGTATAAGAGACAGGCATAGATTAGTGGTTCATCCCGATTAACAAGGAGACGACATGGACGACCAATACAAAGACAATAAACCTTACGGTGACCAGGGCGGAACGAATGCTGGAGTAGGATCCGCCACGGGTACCGCGGCAAGGCTAAAAGAGCAGATTTCAGACAAGGCGGCCGATGTTCGGGACCGCGTGACGGACTTGGGACGCAAGACCGCCGACAAGCTCGACGCGTCGCGCCAGCCTGCCGCAAGCACCCTGGACAGGACTGCCTCTGCGCTGCACAGCAAGTCAGACAGCGTTGCCGGCGCCGCGCATGCGACGGCCGACAAGATCAAGGCCACTGCCGACTACGTTCGGGACCACGATTTCAAGGAAATGGCCGCCGACGTTCAGGAACTGGTAAAGCGCTATCCGGGACAGTCACTCGCCGCAGCGGCGATTCTGGGGTTCCTGGTTGCACGCGTGATGCGCAGCAGTGACTGACGTATTAAACCGCTGAGGAGATCAATGATGACAGGGCAAACCGGTAGGAGTGTGCCCGAGGTTCTGCAGGACATAGTCGGAAACATTCAGGAAATTATTCGTTCCGAATTCCGGCTGGCCAAGACAGAGATTCGGGAAGAGGCGTCTAAGGCGGCTACACCCCTTAAGTTCTGGGTTATCGGCGCTGTCCTTGGACTCTACGCTTTCGGCGTCGCCCTGTTCACCATTGTGATGGGGATGTCGCTTTTCATGCCAACCTGGCTTGCCGCGCTGATCGTCAGCGTGGTGCTAGGAATCGTCGCGATAGCGCTGGTGAGCGTCGGGGCAAAACGGTTGAAGTATGTTCATAAAGTTCCGGAACGAACGATTGAAAGCTTGAAGGAGAACGTCCAATGGGCGAAAAAATAGAGCAGATTGAGCGTCACATTCAGAAACAGCGGCACGAATTGGGAGACAACATTAGCGAGTTAGAAAAGAAGGTAAAGGGCGCGTTTGATTGGCGAACTCAGTTTGAAGAGCGGCCGGCGGTTTTGATTGGTGCGGCGTTCTTCGGAGGGGCGCTGCTTGCGGCGATCCTACCTAAAACTTCGGCGATAACGTCGCGCGTCACATCGCGGCGCAGATCGTTTAGCGATCCTTGGGCACCGTATGCGAACCGCGATGTGACACAACATAGCGGGTCGAGCGAGTACGGCACATCGTCCCCCTCTTATGCCGGATTGTCCGATTCAGCCAGCAAGGCGGCACGGAAAACTTCGGAAACCTGGGAGAACTTGAAAGGCGCAGTTGCCGGGCTGGCCGTCAGTCGAATAACGGAATTCGTCGAGGAACTGGTGCCAGGCTTTACCGAACATTACAAGAAGGCTGCAAGCGGCCAGCCGGTCAATCCGTTTTCCAGCACCAGTTCAGGCTCGGAGGGGAAGAGCTGGCAGAAGGCTAACGGCGGCACGGATTACGCATCGCATTCTTAAACAGATTGTCATTCGCTACGAGGAAAGGTCGCGGGAAAGTCCCTGCGACCTTTTTTTTATAAACTCGCCCGGATACGTGCCTTCCAACGACGTCACTGCCGTGAGGGCAAAAACCGCTACTACAAAATGCACGGGGGGCTACATCGTTTACCTGATAGTCCCCGAGTCGCAAATTCCATAATGTCCCACCATCTTTTAAGACGGCTTAGCTTGGGGCCGTCAACATTAAATCTTGAATGAGAAGGAGATGGACTTGCTCTGGACAATAGCGGTGATACTCGTGATTTTGTGGTTGCTCGGGCTAGTCACCTCGTACACTATGGGCGGGTTCATTCACATCCTGCTCGTGGTGGCGATCGTCGTGATTTTGATCCGAGTGATTCAGGGACGCAGGCCGATTTAATTCTGGGTGGCTGCCCGCAACTTGAACGCTCGAGGAAGTCTCGAAGGTCAAGCGGGAGCCACCGGTTTTTTCGGTCTGATCGGGCAATCGTGTGGCCTGCTAAAGTAATGGTGGACAAAGAGCTATTTTGTTTTAGACACGTACTCCCAATTTCGACGAAATTTTAAGGAGATAAAAGTGGTGGATGACAAGTCAGGAAAAGACGAAGGGCTACTGGTAAGCGTTGCTGAAAGCATTGGCTCTACATCTGTCTCTTATACACATC
>CAXMLS010000046.1:0-1672 GCA_964194235.1 uncultured bacterium
GGATAAAATCGTAGCGGTCGGCGATGACGCCACCATCGCCAAATTGCAAGGACCCGGCACCAAGGTTATCGACGCGGCCGGCAACCTGGTGCTGCCCGGTTTCGTCGATTGCCACATTCACTTTATTGACGGCGCTTTCAGCCTCGGCCGAGTAAATCTCGCCGGCGCCAAGGATGTTCCCGATATTCAGCAGCGTCTTCGCGAGTACGCCGCCAAGCGTCCGGGCAACGACTGGATTCTTGGTCGTGGCTGGAATTACGCCATGTTTGGATCGGAAACGCTGCCTAACAAGAAATATCTGGACGAACTTTTTCCCGACCGCCCGGTTTTCCTCGAAGGCTACGACGGCCATACCTATTGGGCCAATTCGAAAGCGCTCACGCTCGCGGAAATAAAGAACGACACCGCTGATCCCCCCAACGGCATCATCGTCCGCGATCCCAACACCCACGAAGCCACCGGCGCGCTGAAAGAAGCCGCGCAACAGCTGGTCGCAAAAGTTGTGCCCAAACCCACTCGTGCGGAAAAACTTGCCGCTCTCCGCGATGGCATCAAGTGGGCCAACGAGCACGGCCTCACCCGCGTGCACAGTGCCGGCGGCGATTTCCCGGAGCTTGATCTATACGACGAGCTGCGCCGTCACGGTGATTTAAGCCTGCGCTTCTACATCGCCTATTTCATGGATCCCCCGGAGATGCGCCCCCAGGATGTCGAGGCCATTGAATCCGCGCGGCAGAAGTATCATGACGCCTGGATCGATACCAACGCCGTAAAGTTTATGGTCGATGGCGTCGTCGAATCCCACACCGCCGCGATGCTGCTGCCGTACAGCGACGATCCTTCTTTAAAGGGCAAGCTGTTCTGGGATCCCGACAAGTACAAATCCGCCGTGGCTGATCTCGATAAGCGTGGATTGCAACTCTTCACCCACGCCATCGGCGATTACGGCGTACGCACCGCGCTTGATGCATATCAGCATGCCGAAGAAGTGAACCACACCACCGACCGCCGACCGCGCATCGAGCATATTG
The DNA here is from genome assembly GCA_964194235.1 of uncultured bacterium. GTDB lineage: Bacteria > Acidobacteriota > Terriglobia > Acidiferrales > UBA7541 > Acidiferrum. Next base: position 1,032 of record CAXMLS010000046.1, read on the forward strand.
AAACCGTCACCGCCGAAGATATTCCGCGTTTCGGAAAGCTTGGCGTCATCGCCAGCATGCAGCCGCTGCACTCCTATCCCGACGATGACACGCTGAATGTCTGGGCGGTCAACGCCGGCCCCGATCGCGCGTCTCGCGCATGGTCGTGGAAAAGTATCGCTGATGCCGGTGGCCGCTATGCCTTCGGCAGCGATTGGCCGGTGGTCACTTTGAATCCGTGGGAAGGATTGCAGACCGCGGTTACTCGTCAGACCACCGAAGGTAAACCGGAAGCTGGGTTTGTACCCAGCCAGCGGCTCAGCGTTGCAAAAGCCATCGAAGGTTACACGCTCGCTGCCGCCTTCGCAGGCCGTCGCGAAAAAACCGAAGGCTCGCTGGAAAAAGGCAAGCTCGCCGACCTCATCATCGTTTCGCAGAATCTTTTCGACATCGATGCGCGTAAAATTTCGGAAACTAAAGTCCGGACCACTATCGTCGGCGGCCGTGTCGTTTACCAGTCCGACGCAAAATCTCCGGATGCAAAGTAATTCCCGAGGGACTGTCATGGTGCAACACAAAACACTCGCCACACGTGAACGCTTCAAACTCAGATGGCGAAAAGCATCCGCGATCCGCTACACGAAACAATTCGCGATTCTCGC
>CAXMLS010000047.1:0-5095 GCA_964194235.1 uncultured bacterium
GCTCTATCCAGCTGAGCTACGGGCGCGTCGTGTGTAACTGACTCACTGTAATTCGCCTGTCGCATGTTTCGCAAGGGCCACTGGAAACCGACCCGGTACATGTCCACGCTGGACGGCGCGGCGTCAGTTCATTACACTTGCGCGGAATTCGGGACTGATTCCACAAATTATGGGAGGCATTGTGAATTCAAGAATTGCATTTTTATTCGTAGCGCTGGTTTCCGGGGGAGTTTTGATTGCGCAAGGAGCGTTTTCGCAAGCGCCCGTACCGGGCGCGCGGCGCGCTATCAACCTGCCCGACGATAATCGCGAGCTGCCGTTCAGCGGCGCGGTGCTTAGCGGCAATACGCTGTATCTCTCTGGACGCATCGGTCTGGATGCCAAGACTGGGAAGGCTCCGGGTGAAATTGATGAGGAGGCCCGACTTCTGCTCGATCGCGTCAAGGCCACGCTGGTGCAAGGCGGGATGACCATGGACGATTTGGTTTATGTGCAAATTTTCTGCGCGGATTTAGCGCTGTACGATAAATTCAACGCAATTTACCGTGGGTATTTTTCCACCAAAGATTTACCAGCGCGGGCTTTTATCGGCGCAGGTTCGCTTTTGCGTGGCGGCCATTTTGAATTGCAAGCGATTGCAGTTCACCGCTAGACGTGTGAACGGGGAATCAGCCACGCTGAAAAGGGGATCAATCCTGGCGCGCTCCACCGTGTCCATCGGTTTATGTGGTGTACTGCTTTCATTTTTTTTGGCGAATGGCGCCGTAGTCCCCAGCGAGCACGAAATCAGCGCGCGATTTCTGTCTTACGGCGAAGCCAGCGAGACAGTAAAGCTGTACGCGAAATCGATGCCGGCGGACAGCGGCTTTGCGGGTGAAATCGAATGGGACCGCTGGGTCCGCGCACAGGACAAAGAAGTGCGGTCGCGAATTGATCGAGGTATAGAAGACTCCATATGCAATTTTATTTTGTATGGCACTTCGTTCACGAACCTTGCGAGGGTGGAAGATGCTGAAGACGCCTCACACTCAAGCGAAGGAAGTTTGACGAAAGCTGCGAGTGACCGCGTGCGAGCGGTGACGAAAGCGCTTGCGCACGGGCAGAGCAACGAGCGCGTCGAGTTTGCGCGCGAATACTTGAAGCGTAAAGGAATCGCAAGCGACCAGGTGGAACAATACTTGTCGGAAAACCTGGTGCGATTCGCGGCCGAACAGCGCGAATATCACAGCAAGCTGGAACAAGCCAACAAGAGCGGTGACGTAACTGAGACGATGGCGACCCGCGGAACACTGTATGCTCAACGCGGCCTTTCGGTGGACACGTCGCTGCTTCCGAACTACGCGGTCGAAGACACGCTGCGGGTGATGAAGAAAAAAGGTGTACTGAAGGAACTCAGCATCCGGCGAATCGCGGTGATCGGGCCAGGGTTGGATTTCACCGACAAGCGCGACGGATATGATTTTTATCCGCTGCAGACCATTCAGCCGTTTGCGGTGATGGAGGCGGTGGAGCGCTTGGGGCTGGGAAAAACTTCGGAACTGCGCGTGACGACTCTGGATCTGAATGCGGCCGTGAATGCGCATGTAGCGAAGCTCTCGGAAAATGGCAGGCAGGGACGAGCGTACACGCTGCAACTTCCGCGGGACACAAAGGCGACGTGGTCGATGGACGCGGTGAACTACTGGGAACACTTTGGAGAAATTGTCGGGAACCCGGAGAAGCCGCTCAGCGTACCGGGGCAGTTGGCTGAAGTGAAGCTTCGCGCGGTGGCTGTAACGAGCGAACGTGCCGCGCGTGTGACGCCCATCGACCTGAACATCGTGGCGCAAACATTGGACGCAAAAGACGGAGAAGGATTTGATCTGGTGGTGGCCACAAACATTCTGGTGTACTACGACCGTTTTCAACAAGCGCTGGCTATGAGCAATATCGCCAGAATGATGAACACCGGCGGAATTTTTGTGTCGAATACAATCTTACCGGCAGCGCATGATGAGAGGCTGAAATTTCTGGGTGCAAGAAATATTAAATATGAAAAAGAGGGCGCGTATGGCGACGACATCGTGGTATATGCGCGGCAGTGATTTTTTCGGTGGGTGTGTTTCTATGGCGCAGTATCTTCTCCAGATTAGCTGCTCGCTCACAGATTAATTTTTTCTTCATGCTCAGGGAATCAATGAGGTAGCGCCGTTTAACGTTGCGTTGATCCGTTTTTCTTAAGAACAGCCAGTTCGGGAAGATCGGGATCGGCTTTTCCCCAAAGGCTCTGTGCCTTGGCAAACAAATTGTGCGCGGCTGCCGTTTCGCCGGAGTGTTGCGCGACCAGCGCCAGCGCGAAGTAGCCCCCAGCGTAATTGGGATTGTGTTCCATCATATTGTGAGCGGTGAAACTGGCCAGCTCCCAATCGCCGGCTTGTCGGGCGTGCTGCGCAATTGTTTCCAGTTGAAAATTGGCGGCGCTCCAGGCATCCGGTCCGGGCATGGCGCGAATGGATTTCTCCACATCGAGGAGCAGCGCTTCGGCGTCCTGAGTTTGGTTTTCGCGAAGCAAAATTCCTGCGCGCAGCACGGATGGATAGGGAAGGGCGGCGGCAACTCTCGCCGGGATCGATTCACTCTCACGCTCGGCGGTATTTAGTTCGTCTTTGGCCTCGTCGAGGCGGCCGAGGGCGAGCAGCGCGTCTCCGGCCAAGGAGTGGCCTGCCAACCGCGCGATGGCCGCGGAACTTTTCGTGAGTTCGCGCGAAGCGTCAAGGGCTTCCTGAAAACGCCCGCGGTTCAACAGAAATTCCGGCCACGCGCGGCGGTTGTACTCAAGGAATTCGGTGTACGCGGGGGAAGAGAAAGCTTCACGCAGAATAGTGGAAGCAGCTTTGATCTGCCCGAGAGATTGATAGGCCAGCGCAAGCAATTGCAGATTGTGGGCATGGTGCCAGTCGTATTGCGCTGGAATGTTTTCCGTCCGGTAATAGGCGTCTTCCAGCTGCTTCGTTTTTACAAATTCCTGAACAGCATCTTCGGTGCGGCCGGAGCGCAGAAGTTCGTGACCATGCATGTGGCGTGCGTGCGGAATTGCGGGCGCCCGCCGCGCGTAGGTGGCGGTAAGTTCCAGCGCGTCTGCTATGCGCCCAATGTTTTCGCAGGTGTGCGCGTAATAGTGGAGCGCGGGGAGGTTGTCGGGCGCGAGCGCCAGAGCGGTTTTGTAGAAAGCCAGTGTATCCACTCCGCCGCCTTGGCCGTGAGTGAAGGGAGAATTTTCGTCCGCGATGCCACGTTGGATCCACAACCAAGGATCGTTCGGGTTTTTTTTGAGGGCGTCAGTTACCGACTTACGATAGGCGAGATATGTATCCCCATTGGAACTGTCTTCGGCATAGGCAATTTCCGCGTCGCGGATGTTGAGCCAGGTGCGCTCGCGATCGTTTAGTTTTTTCTCGGACGACCGTGCCCGTTCGAATGCCGCGCGCGCGGTGGCAGGATCCTGGAGTCCGATGTAGGCGTCGGCCAAGCCAACATAAGCCATGGCGAGATCCGGATCAACGCGGAGCGCCTGATGAAACGAGCGAATAGCCTCTATCCAGACAAAGGAATGAACATACGCAAGACCCTGATCGTAGAAGGCCTGCGCTTCAGCAGAAGCGGTTGAGACTTTTTCGTGAACGGTGCCAATGCCGGTGCGTAGAGTTATCGCACGTTCGAGAATTTCGCGCGGTACCGGGCCGCCAGAGTTGTGCGCCGTGTGATTGGGAGCTTGCGCGTGAAGAGGAAATGGGCTCACCACACAGAATAAAATCAAATTTAATATGAACGCATGGTGCAACGGGCTCACTCCCGGTATCAAAGTTCTTGCTGGAATGTTCACCATTTTAGCCGGAAACAAACCATCGCCTTATTTATTCGAGCGCGCGTTGCCAGGCGAATAGGAGCGAGCCCTTTGGTATGGTCCGACTTGAGAAAGTGCCTACGATCCGCTGGTTCCCGACTTAGCGTTAGCGGCGTAAATTGTGCGTGAGATTTGATGTCGGCCAACGCGGCGACTGGCGGATGATACCTTCGACAAAGACCACCGGTTGGTTTGAAACCATTATCGACACAGACTTAGAGTTCTAAAACAACGGTAAATTACTTGTTAACCCGAACTAAATTTTATGTTTGACACCTCAACATGCTGGGGAGTATACAAGCGGTAACTGAGCGCCTGTGGTGGGCCTCAAATCTAGATTTATCCGAAAAAACTAAGACAAGCGTAAGCGCCGAAGACCAGACCGTTAGCAACGTAAGGTTCTCTACCTGGCCAACGCAGACGCTTTCAGGGGCGGGAGGAAACTCTGATGAGCAAATATGCTCTATACCTGTTGGGCGCCGTTGTGTTGGTGTGCATGCTGGGCTCTGGGCTCAGCGCACAGACGGTACAAGGCGTGGTTACTGGCACGATCACTGACCCGACGGGCGCGTCTGTGCCCGATGCGACAGTGACCCTTACCAATTCTGGCACGAACGCCTTACAGACCACTACCACGGCGTCTGACGGTGCTTATCGTTTCGGCCTCGTGCCTCCCGGTACGTACACAATTGATGTCAAGACCGCAAACTTTACCGAAGTCCGAGCGGCTGGGATTGTGGTAGAAGCCAGCCAAACCGTACCGTTCAACGTCAAACTGGAAATAAAAAGAGCTAACGAAGTTATTGAAGTGAATGCGGAAGGGTCGCTGGTGCAGACGGCAACGTCGGAGCTATCGACGCAGATCGATCGCGCAACCATTGAGAACGCGCCGCTTGCGGATCGCGATATTTTTGCGACGCTACCGTTTCTGGCGCCGCAAGTCACCCCTGGGATTGATATGTTGCCCACCTCCGGAGGAGCCAGGGAATCCGGTACGGCGTACTTGCTGAACGGCAGCGATGACAACGATAACTTTAGCGAGGGTGCCATCAACGTTCATCCGCCGCTGGAATCAGTACAGGACTTTTCAATTACTACCAACAGCATGAGCGCGCAATATGGGCGCGGTGCGGGAGCGGTTGTCAGCGCGAACCAGAAGTCTGGCTCGAACAAGCTGCACGGTGCAGTGTATGAGCTGTCTCTTATACACAT
>CAXMLS010000048.1:0-2665 GCA_964194235.1 uncultured bacterium
GATGTGTATAAGAGACAGGGTAAGTACTGGGGGCACGAGGTTGATATCATCCGCTGCTACCGACAAATGAACCGAACGCGAACCGACATATCCGAGAAGTGCGGTCAGTCCCGAACCAAATTCGTGCTGAATATTGAGATTCCAATTGAGCACGTACGCGCGTTTTGGGTTCTGATCAATGTATCGGTTCCGGATTTTATTCGGGTTGAAACTGATGTTCTGATCTATTCCGCTACCGAGCGTGGCTACTTTATCAAATCCGATGATCTGAAATGGCGCGGTAGCTGCGGTGTTCAGCCCAAATTCGTAAGGCAAAGGTAATGCGTCGAAGATACCAAAACCACCGCGAACGGCTGTTTTTCCGTTCTTAAACGGATCGTACGAAAAACCAACGCGTGGCTCGAAGTTTTTCTTGGTCGGATTGGAAGCGATGAAACTGTTCACATGCACCGGGCCGCACGGACTGCTGGGACTCGGTGCAACGCCCGGGGTGGCACAATTCGTGAGCGTAGTAATTTCCTGGATTCTGTTGTTGGCGTCCTTGGGCAGCGTCGTGAATTCATACCGCAGGCCAAGGTTTACGGTCAGGTTCGGACGCAATCTCCAATCGTCCTGAACGTATCCGGCAAATAAACTTTCGCGGATAGCGACTTCATTCGACCCTCCCGGCGCTAACGCATTAAGCCGGTGAGGCACATTGGCCAGGAAATCCGCCAACGTGTGATATGCGCTCAGCCTGCCATTGGGGCTAAGCTTTTCCGTAATGTTGTATTGCATGCGTTCAAAAGCAAATCCGAATTTGATGGAATGCGTGCCGCGAGTCAAAAAGCCGTCGTCGTAGGCTTGCAGTGACGTCCATCGGTGCAGGAAGCGGTTGAGGCCACCGAGTCCGATGGCCGTGGTCACACCGGGAATAGCAATCTGCGGAGTAGCGGTCGCACCGGGGGCAATCGCAAACGTGGCGTCTTTTCCCACCGAAGTACCGGAGACCGGATTATTAATATCCCCGCGAATGCGATTTAAACCGACTCGTATGGAATTCACGAGCGCCGGACTGAAGATGTGCGTTTCTTCAATCGTGGCCGTCTGCCTCCGGGAAAACACTTCGTGAATGGCGTTGCGGAGCGGATCGGGCTGGGATTGCGGGCCAGAGTCAAAGAAATAACTGCCCGAAAGACTGTCTTTATCGGAAAATTTCTGATCGAGCCTGCCGGTGAAAAAATTCTCGTTCGAGATGGATGGCAATGCTACTCCAAAGGTTTGCGTGATCCCATTGCTGTCGACCGGAGTGCCTGCGGGAGCCTCAGGATAAAGCGCGAGGTACGGAACGATCGCAGGAACAGCCATCGCCCGCTCGGCATCCGTGGGCACGTGAATCAATTGGGCCGCCGGGCGATTCTGGCGAACGCCTTCGTAGCTGCCATAAAGAAATGTTTTGGCCTTAACGAGAGCGTCGCCGCCTGCGGCACCGAATTGCGTTCTGCGAAATGAGGGTATAGGACCGGCGGGATCAAAGAAATTTCTGGCGTCAAACACTTTGTCGCGATCGAAGAAAAAGGCAGTTCCGTGCAATTCGTTGTCGCCGGACTTCGTGATGGCGTTGATCACCGCACCAGAGGTTCGGCCGTATTCCGCGGTGTAATTACTGGTGAGCACAGAAAATTCCTGGATAGCATCGACGCCGAGGTTGATGCCGGTCGGTCCGCCTGGCGCTCCGTTGGAGTAATCGTTGATCACGACGCCGTTGACGCGATAGGTATTTTCATTCGCGCGGTGTCCCGCATCGCTAAGCTGGCTGCCAAAACCGCGATTGCCTTTGTTTGCACTGAAACCGGTACCGACTTGCGTCTCGATTCTGGATACACCGGGCTCCAACGTCGCGAGTGACGTCCAGTCGCGCCCGTTCAAGGGCAATTCGCGCACCGTGGTCGAGTCGACAGTGGCGCTAATGGTTGAGGAACTAGTCTGCACAGTGGTCGGCACGTCGGTGACTTCAACGCGTTGAGACATCGCGCCAACTTTGAGGGTGAGGTTCAGAGCTTGCTGCGCTCCCACCGTCAGCGCGAGTCGCTCTTGCACGAGCGTCGCAAACCCGCTGGCGGTGACGGTGACGTCATAGTTTCCGGGCAGAAGGTTCGGCGCGGAATAAAACCCGTCTCCGTTTGTAGTTACATCGCGGGTTTCGCCGGTGCCAAGGTTCTTGATGGAGATGTTCGCGCCGCCGACCGCTGCGCCCGAAGCATCAGAGACTAATCCGGAAAGTGTTGCGCCAGAAACCTGAGCGTGCGCCGGAACAGAGATTACAACTTGTAATATGAAAAGCAACGCGGCAGCTATTCCAAAGTAAACTTTTCTCAACTCAAACATAATCCACCCCTCGTATTGCATCACCTTTTAGAATTGATAAAGACCACACCCTTGAAACTTCCGAAAGTCCGACCAACGTGACGCCAACAGATACTCACTAAGGCCGTACACTGGGCTGCTAAAGGTAAATTCGCCGTTATTGGCTAGCACATTGCATGCGGTGAGAAAGCATCGCAATGCTTTCTGCATAACATGCAAAACATTTGTGGATTACACGGTGAGTGCCTGATAGTACAGGCTTTATTGGGTGAGGTAACCCAGATCGATGCTTTGACCCGGTCAATACCGAGCGCTATAC
>CAXMLS010000049.1:0-21503 GCA_964194235.1 uncultured bacterium
ATGTGTATAAGAGACAGGAATAAGTGCGTGGGACGCCAAAATTTGCGGTAATAGAGGGAGTGGCCGGCCAGACGCGAGAAGGAGACCGCTGCGGATCAGTTTGTAACCTTGTTTTTCGAGAGCTCCTTGAAGCGTATGGATAGCAATGAAGGCGAGACTTCGCGCTTCGGATTGTATGCGAGAGATAAACGCGCTGGCTTCGACGATCGTCAGATTCTTAGCTGTGTGGTAGGGCTGGCGAAATCTGTAGGTGAATGTTTCGACGAGATGGACGCGTTGGCGAGCGAGGACGGCAGGCACGCTGTTTGTCACGGCGAGCGCTACGAGAGCAGTCCATCCGGAATGGGCGCGGAATCCTATGGCCGTGTATTTCACGTGTGCCTCCGCGGTAGATTCGAAGCGTGGAATACCAAAATTTCCGCGTTGAGTTCTTACATGTCGTTGGCGCGAGTCTGCTGTTTGTCATCGGTCATGTCAAGCGCCTACAGGTGCAGATAGGATTTCTGCTACCGCGTTTGGTTGTCTCTTATAATTTGGTCGGTGTGTCAGCACACCAACGATTTAGTTTTTAGCGAAGAAAGGAAGAACGCGTTGGAAATTCGACTACTGACCGAGCGTGACGCAGAAACGCTCTGGAAATTTCGCATGGTCGCGCTCGAAACTGATCCCTGGTCGTTTGTAGAGTCGCCCGAGGAACTTCAGAGGATGCCGGTGGAAAAATACGCGCAGCGTGTGCGCTCCGGAGAAGCGGGGAACTTTATATTTGGAGCTTTCGAGCGGGACGAACTCATGGGCATGGTCGGGTTTTACCAGGAGGTGCCGGCGAAACGCCGGCATAAAGGGTGGATCTGGGGAGTATTCGTTGCGCCAAATGCACGAGGGCGAGGAGTAGCGAAAGCGCTGATGCTCCGCGCCATTGAAAAAGCGAAAACTGTGTCTGAGCTGGACATGCTCTTGATCACTGTTTCCGTGGGCCAGCCCGCACCGCGGCGGCTTTATGAATCGCTCGGATTCCGATCCATTGGAATCGAGCCGCGTGGGTTAAAAATTGGCGCGCAACACGTCGACGAAGAACACATGGTGCTGGGGTTTTCTCGGGGCAATTAGTTGGCCGATGTTTGACAGCTTTTGAACGCGCCGATACTATCAATCTGCTCCGCAATCGCACACAATTTATCTGCTCTGCCTTTGGTGCGGCGAACGAATCTCATGAAACTCGCTTATTTCGACTGTTTTTCGGGTATCAGCGGCGACATGACGCTCGGCGCGCTTTTGCACGCGGGCTGTTCCGCGGATCTGCTGCGTTCGGAATTGCAAGCGCTGCAAGTGCCGGGATGGGAGCTTGCCACCGAAAAAGTCTGGAAGAGCGGCATGGCCGCTACCTACGTTCGGGTAAAAACGAAAGACCAACAGAAGCATCGTTCGCTGAGCACGATACTAGAGATTCTGAAGCAATCGAAACTCGCGGCACCGGTTCGCGAACGCGCGTCGGCGATTTTCACAAAGCTTGGCGAAGCTGAGTCGTACGTTCACGATGCGCCGATTGAAAAAATTCACTTTCACGAAGTTGGCGCGGTCGACGCGATTGTGGACATTGTCGGCGCGTGCATAGGTTTTCACGCACTGGGTATCGATCGCTTTGTGTGCTCGCCGCTGAACGTTGGCGGAGGCACGGCGAAAATGGCGCACGGCATTTTGCCGGTACCCGCGCCGGCAACAGCACGATTACTGCAGGGCGCGCCGACATATTCAAACGGGGCGCAACGCGAACTGGTTACGCCAACGGGGGCGGCGATTGTGGCGACCGTTTGCGAATCGTTTGGAGCGCAACCGCCGATGACCGTTTCCGCGATCGGATATGGCGCCGGTTCCGCCGACCTGGAAGGTCAGCCCAATGTATTGCGCATCATGATTGGGGAATCCGCGGCAAAAAATTCCAGTCTTGATGAAGAAATCGCCATCGTCGAAGCGAATCTCGACGATATGAATCCACAGATTTACGGTTACGTGCTAGAAAAAGTCTTGAGCGCGGGCGCGCTGGATGCGTACACCACGGCGCTGCAAATGAAAAAAAATCGGCCGGGCACGCTGTTGACGATTCTGTGCCGCACGGAGGATGCAGATAAGCTGATGGCGCTCATTTTCGCGGAGACGACTACTTTCGGTATTCGCACGTACCGCGCGCAGCGCCGCTCTTTGCCGCGCGAATGGGTAAACGTGACGACGAGTTATGGAGCGGTACGTATCAAACTTTCTCGCTCGAACGGGCACATTTTGCATGTGGCACCCGAGTATGATGACTGCCGGAAGCTTGCCGAGGAAAAACAAGTTCCGCTGCAACAAGTAATCAGTGAAGCGCTGCGCAGCTACGAGGGGAGTGGCAAGAGCTAGCATCGCAAGCGTCGTTGCGTAAACAAAGTTCAGCTTAACATTTCAGGTCAACCAGGAAAATGCCGCCATTGAAGCCGAAGTTTTACATCACCACGCCGATTTACTACGTGAACGCGCGCCCGCATCTGGGCCACACGTATACGACCATTGCCGCCGATACCATCGCGCGCTACAAGCAGATGCGCGGCTTCGATGTGCTGTTTTTGACCGGCACCGACGAGCACGGGCAAAAAGTAGAGCGGTCGGCGAAAAGAAATAATGAATCACCGATCGAGTTTGTCGATCGCGTGGCGGGAGAATATCGCGAACTGTGGAAGGAACTGGGGCTGCGCGTCGACCGCTTCATCCGCACCACGGAAACGCGGCATGCGCACGCGGTCCAGCACCTGTTCCGCGAAATTCAGAATAACGGGTTTGTCCATAAAGGACATTACGAAGGGAATTACTGCGTTTCCGACGAAGCGTATATAGAAGATTCCACGCCGGGCGCGAATTGTCCCGATTGCGGGCGCCAGACGGAGCGCGTGAAGGAAGAGAATTATTTCTTCCAGCTGTCAAAATTTGAGAAGCCGCTGCTGAATTATTACGAACAGCATCCCGAGTTCATTCAGCCGGAAGCGCGCCGCAACGAGGTGATTTCATTCGTGCGCGGTGGTTTGCGGGATCTTTCTATCAGCCGCACCACGCTGAAGTGGGGCATCCCGTGGCCGGGCGACGAAAAGCATGTGTTTTATGTGTGGTCCGACGCGTTAACGAATTACATTACCGCGGTCGGCTATCCGATTAAGAAAGACGAATTCAGCCGCTACTGGCCCGCCGACATACATCTGGTGGGCAAGGAAATTATTCGCTTCCACGCGGTTTACTGGCCGGCGTTTTTGATGGCCGCGGGAATGGAATTACCAAAGAAAGTCTTTGCGCACGGACATCTTTTATTTCAAGACGAGAAGATGTCGAAATCGCGCGGCAACATTCAATCCGCGCAACCCATCGTGAACGTGCTCGGGGTAGACGCGCTGCGATACTTCCTGCTGCGCGAAATTGTTTTCGGACAGGACGGCGGTTTCAGCCGCGAAGCTCTGATTGCGCGCTACAACAGCGACCTGGCGAATGGGCTCGGCAATCTGGCCAGCCGTACCGCCGCGATGATCGAGCGAAGTTTCGCGGGTAAAATTCCGAAGGCTGCGGAATTTAAGCCGCAAGATGATGAGCTGGCGAAGGCGGCGCAGTCGTCTATCGCTGAGGTGCTTGCGCATTACGATCGATTTGAATTTTCACGCGCGCTCGAAGTGATCTGGGCGGTTATTGCGGCTGCCGATAAATATTTGACTACCGAGCAACCGTGGAGTCTCGGCACCACGGACGCGGACCAGCAGCGCCGCGCGACGATTCTGTGGGTCACTGCGGAAGTGCTGCGCATCGTGACCGCGCTGGCGCATCCCGTTTTGCCGGAAAGCACCGCCAAAGTGTGGACGTTGCTTGGACAAAGCGGGAATGTCGGTTCGCAGGAATTAGATACATTACGTTGGGGCCAGCTACTGCCCGGTCTGGCCCTCGGAAAATTTCAAGCCTTGTTTCCGCGCGTCGAAAAAACGGAAGCAATGGAAAGGATCGAAGCCATGGAAAATCAGACACCAAAACCCGCTGCCGCGCCTGCAGCAACATCGGGAGGTGCATCACCCGCCGCTGGAAAAGATGGTCAGGCTGCTCCGGCGAGCGCGTCGGCTGCCGCTGCTCCACCCGCCGCGGGTGCGTCTGCTGTGACAGCGACGGAAAAAATCGGAATCGAGGACTTCACCAAAGTTGAAATGCGCGTCGGCCAGATTCAGACCGCCGAGCGCATCGCGGGGGCGGACAAGTTGCTCAAACTGACCGTGGATATCGGCACGGAAGTGCGGCAGATTTGCGCGGGCATTGCGCAATTTTACGAACCGGAAGCGCTGATCGGGCGCAAAGTAGCAGTGGTTGTCAATCTCGCGCCTCGCAAGCTGCGCGGTGTTGAATCGAACGGAATGATTGTTGCTGCGTCCGTTGGCCCAGAAGGCCGGCCGGTGCTTGCGGGGTTTTTGGAAGAGGTGGAAGTGGGCTCGCGCCTGAAGTAATTTTCGTTTGGTAGCACGCCAAAGTTGTTCAGCAAGGAACGCCGCGACGTAACGCAACGATGTAACGTAACGCGGCGTCAAGCGCCGCAATCAGCCAATGGAACTTGTCGACTCGCACGCACACATAGACTTCCCGCAATTCGCCGACGATCGCGAAGCCATGCTGGAGCGAGCGCGTGCCGCGGGAGTTTCAACGTTGCTGGCGATTGGCTCGGGTCCTGGACCGGAAAAACTGGACGCGGCACTACCTTACGCCGAGCAACACGAGTGGATTTACGCCACGGTCGGTGTTCATCCGCACGAGGCCAAGGACGTGACGCCGCAACATCTGCAAACGCTGAGCGAACTCGCGAAACATCCGAAAGTGATCGCGTGGGGCGAAATCGGCCTGGATTATTTTTACGATCATTCGCCGCGCGAAGTTCAGCACAAAGTCTTTCGCGACCAGATGGCTCTAGCTCGTGAAGCCAAGCTTCCGATCGTTATTCATTGCCGCGATGCGTGGGTCGATTGCCTGCAGCTCATCGATGAAGATTGGCGGCCGACGGGCCTCGAGGGCATTCTGCATTGTTTTACGGGCACGCTCGAGCAGGCGCAACGCGGATTGGATGCAGGGTTCATGATTTCATTCGCGGGAAACTCCACTTATCCCAAAACGCAAAACATCCGCAACGTCGCCCGCGACATTCCGCTGGACCGCATGCTCATTGAAACGGACTCTCCGTTTCTGGCTCCGCAGCCCTACCGCGACAAACGCAATGAACCCGCTTACGTGGCTGAAGTGGCGCGTACGCTGGCGAGTGTGAGAAACTTGTCGCCAGAAGAACTTGCCGTGGCCACATCGGAAAATTTTCGGCGTTTCTTCCATCTCGCACGGCCGCCTGTGTCTCCGACGGTTACATCTTGAGATGCTGCTTGCGTCACCGGATTTGAGTCATGCCAGGAGAAGAGCCCATCGCGCTGCTGACAGCTAAGGAAATTTTTGACCTTGTCCGCGACGACCTTGTCCTGGTCGAGGAAGAACTGACACGGCAAACTGCTGTCGCCTTCGAACCGGTTTCCGAAATCACCAGTTATCTTCTCGGTGGCGGAGGCAAGCGCTTGCGCCCGGCTTTGCTGCTGCTGTGCAATCGCTATGCCGGCGCGCAGAGTTCCGGCGCGATCCGCCTGGCCGCGGTGGTGGAACTGCTCCACAGCGCGACGTTGATTCACGATGACGTGATCGATAGCGCGAACACTCGCCGCGGGCGTCCATCGACAAATTCGCGCTGGGGAAATCATCGCAGTGTGCTGGCGGGCGATTGGTTGTACATGCAGTCGTTTCAGATCGCACTGGGCGAGCGCAATTTTCGCATCCTCGATGTGCTCATCGACCTGACGCAAAAAATGGTGGAAGGCGAATTTATCCAGCTGGAAAAAATCGGGCGCATTGACGTCACCGAAGATGACGCGTTGCGACTGGCGACGTACAAGACGGCTTGTCTTTTCAGCGGCTGCGCGCGACTGGGCGCGGTGCTCGGAGGACTGGAAGGCGAGGAAGAAGAAGCGCTCGCGGAGTATGGCCGCTATTCCGGGTTGGCGTTTCAGCTGGTGGACGACCTGCTGGATTTTACGGCTTCTGCGAAACAGCTTGGCAAACCGGTGCTAAGCGATTTGAAAGAAGGCAAAGTTACGTTACCGCTGATTTACGCAATGGAAAATGGCCACCGCGATGCGCGCGAACTGGTGGCGCGGGTCCTGGAAGAAAAAGAATTTGATTCGGTGCGACCTGAAACGCTTGTAGCACTGGTCCATGATTCCGGAGCGCTGGGACGCACGCGCGATCTGGCGCATGATTTTGCGCGGCGTGCCAAGGCGTGCCTCAATGGCAGCGCCACCACGGAATATGGGCGCGCCCTTATGACGCTCCCGGATTTTATTCTCGAACGCGAAAATTAAAGCGCGTCCAGCCGCATGCTTCCTTTCAAAGTTGTTTATCATCCGCGCTACGATTTAAATCTTGGCGCGCATATTTTTCCCTCGCAGAAATACCGCTTGATCGCCGAGAAGCTACTTAAAGATGGGATAGCCACCGAGGGGGATTTTCTTCGGCCAGAGCCCGCTTCCGATGAGGATTTGCTGCGCGTGCACACCGCCGACTGGGTCCACAAATTAAAAACCGGCACGCTTACGGCCAGTGAACTTATGAAGCTGGAGGTTCCGTATTCGCCGGAACTGGCCGAAGCCGTGTGGCTGGCCGCAGGTGGAACACTTCTCGCCGCGCAATGCGCTTTGCGTGACGGCTTCGGAGCAAACCTGAGCGGCGGCTTTCATCATGCGTATGCAGAGCACGGGGAAGGTTTTTGCGCCATTCACGATGTAGCGGTGGCAATCCGTCGTGTTCAAGCCGACGGCCATATTAAAAAAGGCATGGTCGTGGATACCGACGTTCATCACGGCAACGGCACCGCGGCTATTTTTCGCGACGACCCCAGCGTGTTCACCATTTCCATCCATCAGGAAAACAATTATCCCGCGCACAAGCCGTCGTCTAGAGTGGACCTCAATATGGCGGATCGCGTGGATGATGAGGAATATTTAGCGGCGCTGATCCCTGCGGTCCAGCAATCGCTTGAGGAATTTCGCCCCGATATCGTGTTTTATGTGGGTGGAGCAGATCCTTACTGTGAAGATCAGCTTGGTGGGCTTTCCCTGAGTAAGCAAGGATTGCAAACGCGAGACCGGCAGGTATTTGAGGCGGTCCGCAGTCGCGGCATTCCGGTGGCCAGCACGCTTGCCGGCGGTTATGCGCGGCGCGTGGAGGACACGGTGCTCATTCACGTAAACACGATTATTGCCGCCCGCGAAGTAGCGGAGAAATATCCACGGCCCACGAGCAGCAATGTCACCGGAGCTTAGGGAGAGGAGTTTGCTTTCGGGCCTGTGGGATTTACATTGCCGAGCGCTCGGCGGGCCGCTGCTGTAAGCTCAGCCTCAAAGGTTTCGTCGCTAAAGCCTTCCGAGCGGTAAATAAGTTTTCCGTCGCGATCGACTACCACGACAGTGGGAAAAGAATTCACAGCCAGCAGCCTGTCCAGGCCATCAGCGAAAACAATTTGGCCGTGCGGTTTCACTTCTTCGAGATACGGCCCGACCAGGGTTTCGTCTTCGTCTCAATTTGCCGCCAGAAATGAAATATCGTGTTCGCCCGCAAATTGCGCGGCTACGTGTTCGAACTTCGGTTCCTGCGCGCGGCACGGGCCGCACCAGGTAGACCAGAAATTGACCACCACAACTTTGCCTTTCGTGCCGGCAAGGGGGAAGGCTTCTCCGCCTGGTGCTTTGCGCAACGTGAATTCAGAAATCTCCCGCACGCCTGCGTTCTTTTCAGTCTTGGCGACTGCGGCCGCTTGTGTCGTCTCGCGTAAGACCCGGTCATAGTTTTGCAGCATGAACTCGCCCAGTCCGGCATCGGAGCCATGCGCCAGCCTCCAGGCATTTCCCAGTTTCTGGCGAATTTCGCGCCGCGTAACTCTGCTGTTCGCGCCGTCAGCCAGCGCAAACGCGCGCGCGTATTCCTGAATGGCAACGGCCGAGTCCTTGTTCAACTCCGCGACCTCTCCCAGCCTTTCCGCGGCCCCGGCACTCGGAAGCGCTTTGTAGCTTTCCGCGAAATCTTTCTGCGCCGCCGCGTTATCTTTTAACCTCAGGTAGAGCTGCCCGCGCAGCAATAACACGGAACTGCGATCTCGCGCTTTCGCCGTCTGCCATTCTTCAGGCGACAGTTGTGGAGACTTATCGTCCAGCTTTGTGCGCTCCACGAAGGCCAGCACGCGCGTTGCATAACTCGTGGCGCGACGCAGTCCCGCTTCATCGCCGTTGCGTTGCAACAACTGAATAGCGACCAACATGATGGAGACGTCATCGGGCGTGAGTGACACGATGCGCTCGGCGTAATCCGCCGCTCGCGCGGTATCACGCAGTTGCAGCGTGGCTTCCACCAGCGCGCGATAGATTTGGGGGCGTTGGGCGGATTGCGGATATTTTGCGAGGAAGGCTTCGAGGTTGCGAACCAGCGCAGCGCGGTCATTGCCCGCGCTGCTGATGGCCTGCTGCAGTTCCTCTGTTTCCGGCGGGACCTTGGCAATGGAAGCTGATTTATCCTCGGACTTTTTATTTTGCGCGGGCGCCGGCTTCTTTTCTTCCTGCGCGCGGAGTGCCAGCGCATTCTGGCCAGCTAGCAAAGACGCTGCCGCGAAGAGTACCGAACGCCGTAGATTTAGTCCCGACCACATGTTGGGATTCTAGAGTATCGGCGGGATTTGTTGGAGTACTTCAGTGTGGGATGCGAAGACGTAGCTTGCGTGCGCCGAAGAGTATTTTTGCGTGACTCGCCAGTTACGTAGTAGTTTTTAACTCGGCTAATCGGGTTTGCCGATGTGGATTGGCCCAGAGACGGTGTGCACTTCCACTCGCCCGCCACCCTCTCCCACGTGGGCACGCAGAGAATGCTTGCCTTGTTCTTCGATCACGATAGGAATATCCGTGCGGATTTCGCCGGACATGGAGTCAGCGGAGAAACGAAAGTTGGCGCTCCCAGACACATTGATTTGCACTTGACCGGAAGCCGTTTTCAAATCCCAATAGCCATGCGCGCCCGGATCGCCTTCGATGGTTACGCGGCCGGAGGCAGTGCGCGCCTTGGCATCGGCGGTGGCGCCCCGGATGTCGATTGAGCTACTGGCGCTGCTGGCTTCGACGCGGCCACCGGGCTTCAGAACTTGTATGTCGCCGCTGAGCGCATCGACACGCACGTCGCCTTTGGCATTGGCAATAGTGACGCCGCCGGAGGCATTTGAGGCGCGGACGTCGTCGCCGACATCGTTGGCCTGCAGAGAGCCGCTGAGGGTTGTAAGCCGCGCATCGCGGTCCACCTTATCGACACGTATGGAGCCAGAGGCAGCCGTAGCGGTTACCGGGCCGCGCACTCCTCGAATCGTTTGTGAACCGGAAGCGCCGTTGATGTTTACTTCGGTGTCGTGCGGAACTTCTATGCGATACGCAATGGAAACATTGTGCATGTTGGAAACGTGCTTGCCGACACGAATGGTATCGCCTCTTTGTTCTACTCCGGGATTGGCCAAAGTTTCCGCGAGGCGATTTTTCGTGTCGTCGAATCCCATTCCGCTGGCTCGCACATCGCCATGCACGTGCACTTTTGCGTCCGCGCTGCCGCTGATCTCGACGTCGCCGGATGGGTTGGTGACTTCCAGCCGTGTGTGTCCAGTGATGTCGAAGTCGCGGTCGAACACGCCAGTCACGGTGGGTCCCGTGTTGCAACCAAGCGGCAGGAGGCCAACGATGAGCGCCAGAGAATTGGCTACAAGTCTGCGTTGCAGCGACATGCAACCTCCCGAACAAAATTGAACAACAGCTGCCTGGAAAACAGGATCGAAGCAAACGGACCTGTGCGGACGAAATGTGAGTTACGCACCGGTGGCCGCAGGTTTCGTTTCGTTGTTGAGCGCACGTTAATAGGTACGCGCTATAAGGAGATTATGTTCCCGAGGCGGTCTTTGCAACCGGCTTGCTGGGTTCGGTGATGGTTTCGTTCAGGGAGCCCTGGCGATAACCCTCGAGGTCGAGGGCCACGTAGGAGAAGCCGGCGGCCTTGAGGCGATGGGCCATTTTTGCGGCGGTATCGGACGATAGTGCCAGCGGCATTTCTTCCGGGCTGATTTCAATACGCGCAAGCTTGTCGTGCAGACGCACGCGGAATTGATGAAAACCTAAGTCGCGCAGGGCGGATTCGCCGCGCTCGACGAGCGCCAAGCGCTCCGCGGTGACTTCCGTTCCGTATGGCAGGCGGGAAGAAAGGCAGGCGGATGCGGGACGATCCCAGGTAGGCAATCCGGCGCGTTCGGAGAGAGCGCGAATTTCTGACTTGGTCAAATGAGTGTCCAGCAATGGCGCGAGCACACGATGCTCGGTTGCGGCGCGATGTCCCGGACGGAAATCCAAGGTGTCGTCGGCGTTCACGCCGTAACAAACCGCTTCAAAGTTGCGGTTTGTAGCCAATTCGTCGAGCACGTTGAAAAGTTCATCCTTGCAAAAATAGCAGCGGTCGGCGGCATTCGCTCGGTAGGCGGGATTATCCATTTCGTGGGTTTCGACAAATTCATGGCGCACGCCGAGCTGGCGGACAAAATCTTCCACCATCTGGCGATCGTAAGCGGAAAAGCTGGGAGAAAGCGCGGTGACGGAGAGGGCGCGCTCGCCCAAGGCGTGCTGAGCGGCCCATGCCAGGTAGGCGGAATCCGCGCCGCCGGACAGCGCAACGATGATCGAGGAGCGCTGCGCGAGGCTGGTGAGCAGCTCGCGTTCTTTTTGCTCGGCGCTCGGCGTGCTTTTTTGCGCGTCATGAATACGAATCAGCGTATCGGCCATGAAAATCCAGTATAACTCAGGGGATTAGTAAAATACTCTTCGCGACTTTGCGCAACCGACTACGTATCAATTCACTTGTACGAGGTCACTTGAAATCCAGGAGGACGTCGACGGTTCCGCTGGCGGCATCGGCCTCCAGCCAATGGCCGACGGTGTCGTAGTGCAACGGCAGGTCGCCGAAAACCTGGTCCGGATGCGTTTGCAGCTTAAGGAGAATCTCTTCGTATTTAATTTTATCGAAGATGTCGCCCAGCTCTATCGGCCAGGCGGTGCGCAAGCGACGCTCGGCGGCCGGGGAGATTCCCGTGAGGACCATTTTTCCGAATTTATACTGCTGGCCTTCGTGAATGTTTACGCGATAAGAGACGGTGTGGCCCTGCTCGTCATAGGTGGCTGCTGGCTCCACTTTGGCGTCGAGATATCCTCGGCGTCCGTACTCTTCTTCCGCACGCGTCCACGCGGCTTCGATGGCCATGCCGTCGGCAACAGCTTCGGGCTTAATGCCAATTAAATCGTTCAAAGTAAAATTCGATAGAAGGGTATTGCCGTTCCATTGCGCGCCTTTATATCGGTAAACCGTACCAGCGCTTACCGGAACGAAAACTGCAACGCGATCCGGCAATTTCTGATTGGGGTTGCCGGTGAGTCGAATTTCCGGGGGCCCAAGTTTAGCTCGCAAAAAACCTTGTTGCAGATAGATTGGCTTCACTTGCTCGGCCAAAAATAAATCGATGGTCATTCGTGAGTAGGTCTTGCCAGCAATCTCTCCGAGATGCTGCTGGACGACCTTGGAAGAGGCGAGCGCCGGATCACCAAATTCGATTTTGGCGATCAGTGGCGCGGCATCGGCGATGCGATATTCCTGCACGGTTCCTTCGCCGAGAGGATTGGCGATGACCTGGTGCTCCACGGCGGTGTGGGTTCCGCGCGAGGCAAGCAAATCGCTCAGCGCACCGGCGGTTTGCTCCACGGCCGCGCCAGCCTCCGGCAAGGTGCCATCGTAAAAGGGTAGAACTTTGCGGATGGCGTCGGACAATTCCGCTTCTGTAAACCACGGGATGTTGTCGAAGTAGGCGGAAATTCTTGGGGCTTCCGCGAGTTTGAACGTCAAATATAGGCCGTCGTTCTTATTTTGAAACGCGTAGTTCACAGATGAAAAGAGACCGGTTTGCACCAGGCGATCGGCGGCGGCTTGCAGTTCTGTTTTTCCCAAGGCGGTTCCGATGGAGAGTCCGGAAAGTGAGATGACCTGCGGTTCGGTGACGTGTTGAATGCCTTCCACGTGGAAACCTTTTAGCGTTGCTGTAGCATTGTCAGCCGCCTGCGGAAATGCAGCGGGACCTTTGAACAGCAAAGCGAGAAAAAGGGAAGTGATGGCGAGAGAGCGTCTCGGAACCATGGTGATAGTTTAGCGGTTTTTGGTTCAGCGGGTTAGTTGCCGGGAGCGCGGAGGATTACTCCACGGTGACGGATTTTGCCAGGTTTCGGGGCTGATCGACGTCGCATCCGCGCCGCACCGCGATGTGATAGGCCAGGAGCTGCAGCGGGATAATCTCGAGAAGAGGGGACAGCAACTCTGGCGCGGGGGGCAGCTCGATGATGTGATTGGAAGCTGCGCGTGCCAGATGATCGTTTTCCGTGACGATGGAGATTACGATGCCATCCCGCGCTTTTACTTCCTGAATATTCGAGACACTCTTTTCATAGCGCGTCATGGAGTCGGGATCTTTTTCGTCGCGGGTGGCCAGCACGACGACGGGAAGATCTTCGTCGATCAGGGCGTTTGGACCGTGCTTCATTTCGCCGGCAGGATAACCCTCGGCGTGGATGTAGGAGATTTCCTTGAGCTTCAGAGCGCCTTCGAGGGCGATGGGATAATGAATGCCGCGGCCGAGATACAAAAAGTCGCTGTAGCGGAAAAGTTGCCGGGCCAATCTTTCGTAAATCCCTTTTTCATCGCCGAGCAGCACGCGTTCCATCTTGTGCGGGATGCGCGTGAGCTCCTGCATGAGCTTGATCGCCGATTCGGTGGTTATCTTTCCTCGAATCTGTCCAAGATAGCCTGCGAGCAGCAGCAGCGCGGTGAGTTGTCCGGTAAATGCTTTCGTTGATGCCACGCCGATTTCCGGCCCGGCGTGCGTAGGAATGGTGCCAGCGGCTTCGCGCGTGATCATGGAGCCTACGACGTTGCAGATCGCCAAGGTTGGGGAACCCTTAGCCTTGGCTTCGCGTTGCGCCGCAAGAGTGTCGGCAGTTTCGCCGGACTGGCTGATGCAAACAGTCAGAGTTTTCGAATCGAGGATCGGATCGCGGTAGCGAAACTCGCTGCCGTAATCTACTTCCACGGGAATTCGCGCGAGCCGCTCGATCATGAATTTCGCAGCAAGGCCCGCATGCCAACTGGTGCCGCAGGCAACGATGCGCACACTTTCAAATGTGCGAAATTGCTGGTCGGTAATCTGCATGTCGTCCAGAAAAATTCTTCCAGTGTCCTGCGAGATGCGCCCCAGAAGGGTGTCGCGCACGGCGCGCGGCTGCTCAAAGATTTCCTTCTGCATGAAATGCTTGTAGCCGCCCTTTTCTACCATGATGGGATCCCAGGTGACGTGTTGCGTGGGGCGATTCACCGATTTGCCGTCGTGATCCATGACGTTCACGCCGTCCGTGGTCAGCACGGCGATATCACCGTCCGTCAGGAAGAAAATTTCGCGCGTATGTTCGAGCAGCGCGGGAATGTCGCTGGCCACGAAATATTCGCCATCGCCGATTCCGATCACGGAAGGCGGCCCGAGACGGGCGGCCACGATCTTCATGGGATCTCTAGCGGACAAGAAAACCAGGGCATAGATCCCGCGCAATTCTTTTAAGGATTTGCGCACAGCTTCTTCAAGCGGGACATTGCCCGCGGAATGTTTTTCCACCAGGTGGGCGACAACTTCGGTGTCTGTTTCAGTTACGAATTTGTGTCCTTCGCGCTGCAGCTGCTCTTTCAATTCCAGATAATTCTCGATAATGCCGTTGTGTACCACCACAATCTGGCCGGTGCAATCGCGATGTGGGTGGGCATTTTCTTCAGTCGGACGGCCGTGCGTGGCCCAACGGGTGTGGCCGATGCCGTACGTGCCTTCAATGGGGGACCGGACAATTACGTCTTCGAGGTTGCGAAGTTTGCCGGCGGCACGGCGAATTTCCAACTTGCCTTCTTTGGTGACCACGGCGATGCCCGCGGAGTCGTATCCGCGGTACTCGAGCTTGCGCAAACCTTCAATGATAACTGGAACGACTTCTTTCGGGCCGATGTAGCCGACGATACCGCACATGAAAGGGGCTCCTGATTGATGCTCTTAAGGTTAGCATGCGTTAAAAAACAGCGAGTGATTTAGGGGTCGGGATGTGCGAATTAAATTACGATGCGAGGTTATCAACACGACAATTCGAACATTCGAGAGATTTGAGCAATAGGCTGATTAGTCTGGCGATCCGTCGATGGTCAGTCGACGATTTCGAAGCGGTATTCCTCGATCACCGGATTGGTGAGGACATCTTTGGAGATGCGTTCGAGTTGGCGCTGCGCGTCTTCGCGGCTCCAGCCATCGAGATCCAGCACAAAAAATTTTCCCTGACGTACGTCTCTTACCTGCTCATATCCCAAGCCCGCGAGCGCGTGCTGAATGGTCTGGCCCTGGGGGTCGAGCACAGTGCGCTTCGGCATTACCCAGACGTGTGCTTTCATGGCGGCAGTATAACATCTGCATAACATTTTCAATGGCGGGCGCCGCGACGTATTTTGTCAGATTTTTGTAGGCCTGGCGAAAGAGTGTTCGAAAGACAGGTCCGCGATGCGTACTAATTCTTCTTCGTCCAAGCCCAGCGTTCGCGCGTTCTGATACTCGGAAAACAGAGTGGTGTGAAACATCGCTGGGTCGTCGGTGGAGAGGACGATGGGAATTCCGTGGCGAAATAAAATTGGCAGAGGGTGCTGTTCGATGGACGCTGCAGGTGCCCCTAACTGCCGGGCCAATGCGCCAGTCCTAACATTGCTGGCCGGGCAAATCTCCAGCGGGATGCGGCGCTCAGCGAGTAGATCCATCAACTTCGGATCATGGATGGCGGCGATGCCGTGACCGATGCGCTCGACGCCTAAGAGTTCGATGGCTTCCCGGATCTGCAGTGGGCCGCCGATTTCGCCCGCGTGTATTAATTTGTGAAGACCGATTTCCGCGGCCTTGTCGTAAACGGAACAAAAGTCTTTGGCGGGAACACTTAGTTCATCGCCACCAATGCCGAAGGCGACGATGGAATTTGCCGCGCCCTGGCGTGCACATTGATCGGCACACTGTTGGGCCGACTCCACGACCTTCATAGCCGCGTCGGGACCGAATTGGCGCACCGCGTCGAATATAAAATTACAACGAAGACCGCGATCGAGAAACGGCTCCACTGCACCGAGGATGGCGGCAAAATTCTTCGCGACGTTTTGTCCGCGCAGAAGCATCACGCCGATGGATAGCGTTACTTCGGCGTAAACGACGTGTTGGGCAAGTAATTGATTTCCGAGGTCACCCATGACGTCGGCGTAATTACGCGGCTCGCGAAGAAGCGAAGTTACCCATTTGAAGGCGTCAATGAATTGCGGAAACGTCTGGAACGTATAGCGGCGGCGGACTTCTTCTTCGGAGATCGTGATTCCATGGTCCGCCGCGAGGGCGCACGCGGTGGACGGCTGGATGGAGCCTTCGAGGTGAAGGTGCAATTCAGATTTCGGTAGGGAAGTAAAACGGCTGGAAAGAAAATCCTCGGGCATTTTGCTTGTCAATGGGGAAGCTGCGGGCGCCCGGCATTGATCCACGCGGTCATCCAATAGGAACCGACGTCGGTGGCGGCATCGGAGAGTTGCTTAATCAGGATCACCGCTGACGCGTTATAGAAATGGTCAAAATATTCATCGTCGTAAGATTTAAGCCCGCGGCGCGAATTGCGATCCGCAAGCAGAATGGTTTCGAGCCAACTGTGCGAACTGAGGCAGGCTTCAAAGGCATGGTCGGTGGGGTCGGTGATGTACACCGCGTCGTTCGGGCGCATCGGGAAGAAAGAAGAATAACGGTCGACCAGGGTGGTGCCAAAACGGTCATTGATTCCGGTTTGCCCGGTCAAGTGGCCGTCAAAATCCTCGGTGGTATTGAAGGGATCGTGCGCCTCGGCGACGTAGTTCGCGAGAATTGCGGCGTCCAGCTTGGCCTCGTCCCAACGTCCGGTCTTCATGGCTTCGGTTAATTTCTGGCTGTATACGCCGACCTGCCAGGGAAGCAGGCCGTTGGTTTGAATCTTGGTCTTTCCATACTTATTTATCGCGGCCTGGTAATTTCGCGGCAGCAAATCGTACGGGAAGCGGCCGTACTTATCGAGGTACAGGAAGTGATTGTGGCGCTCTGTGGCGGTTTTGGCGATGGAGTCCAGCGGATCGGTAACGTGTTGGGAAAGGAGCGCACGATTGGATTCGAAGAAATCGCGAATGTCGGTAGGGAGCGTATCGACCGCTTTGTTTACGACCAGTTTGTTGCCGTTACGGCCCCAGGCATGCGCGCCGCGCGGTGCTGCGAGGAGCAAACTGGCAGCAGCCAGCAGCAAGGTCGCTTTGTAAAGCCGATGAGATCGCACCAGTAACATCGCGTGGTCCAGTTCTTCTACGTTCGGCTGACAGCCCGCAGGGTGCTGCGCTTTCTGCCGTAATTGTAGTAAATCACAAGGCCGATGATCATCCACACAAAAAAGCGAATCCAGTTGGTGATGGGGAGCCCGGCCATCAGCAGCAGGCAAGTCAATATAGTGAGGATGGGCGCGATCGGCCCTCCGGGTGCGCGAAATGCGCGGCGGCGGTTTGGTTCGCGATAACGCAAAATCAACACGCCTCCGGCAACCAGAGCGAAAGCGAACAGCGTGCCGATGTTGGAAAGATCGGCGAGCGTTCCGATGTCCAGCAATCCAGCTGGAATGCCCACGACAATGCCCGCCATCAACGTTGAAAAATCAGGCGTCTGGAACCGCGGGTGCACACGACTGAAAATTCTGGGCAATAAACCGTCGCGGGACATGGCAAACCAGACGCGCGCTTGTCCGAGTTGGAATACCAGCAGCGAAGAGATCATCCCTAAAAGCGCGCCGATGAGGACCACCAGGCGGACGCCGGTGAAATGCAATTTCTTCAGTGTGTTTACCACCGGTGCGGCGTCGTCCACCAGCGTTTGCCAGGGAACCAGTCCGGTCAATACCACTACGACGCCTATGTACAGCACGGTGCATACGACCAACGTAGCGATAATGCCGATGGGCAAGTCGCGCTGCGGGCGCTTGCATTCCTCAGCCGCAGTCGAAACGGAATCGAAGCCGATGTAAGTGAAAAAAACGATAGAACCGCCGGTAAGAATTCCCGGCCAGCCATTCGGTGCGTAGGGATGCCAGTTGGCGGGGTGCACGAGACGCGAAGCGAAGCCGATGAATACTAGGATCGCGGTGATTTTTAGCAGCACCATGATGTTGTTAGCGCCGGCGGATTCGCGAATTCCGCGAATTAAAATTACCGTAAGGAGCATTACGATGAGGAATGCGGGAAAATTAAATCCGAAGTGCCAGCCGGGACCAAGCAATTGATTGCCTTGGAAATCAGACAATCCAGTCGGCAGATAAGCCGGAGAAATCCAGCGCGGATTTGGATGAATGCCGAAGAAATCGAGCAGGTCGACGATGTGCGCGGAAAATCCAACGCACACGGCCATGTTGCTGACGGCGTATTCGAGGATTAAATCCCAGCCGATAATCCAGGCGATGAGTTCGCCCATGGTGGCGTAGGTGTAGGTGTACGCGCTACCGGCAATGGGAATCATCGCGGCAAGCTCCGCGTAACACACGGACGCGAAACCACAAACGATGGCCACAAGGACGAAGGAAAGAGCGATGGCCGGGCCTGCGCCGGGACGCCCAAACGAGGCGGAATGATAAATCAGATATTCCAGAAGCGGCGCGTTCAGGATGGAGGATGCTTGGAGACGCTGGCCGGCAATGGCCGTGCCGATTACGGTGAAAATTCCGGACCCAATGACTGCGCCAATGCCGAGGGCGGTGAGGCTGACCCAACCAAGCGATTTTCTTAAGCCGACTTCCGCATTTTCCGAGTCTGACAACAGTTGATCGATGCTCTTACAACGGAAGAGATCTGATCCCACGCGTACTCTCCGATCGCTTATGGGCTGCTCTCGCGTAGGTGAGCCGAGAGAATTCTGGGACGATGGCGCCTCAATGTACCCCGGGTAGCGCGGACGCGCAACTTCCTGATGGAACGGTCAGGCCAGTTCCAGTTGCGCGTACCGCTCGATAAATTTTTTGGTGCCGCGGCCGGGGAAGCTTACGGACACGCGGCGATCATCATCGTCGCCTTCCACGCCGACAACGGTGCCGGTGCCGTAGGTGGGGTGGCGAACTTTTCTGCCGAGCATAGGATTAGCGTCGGCGCCCCGCTTGAGGGGCGGGCGCGTGAAGGTGCTGGGGCTGGTTGATCGTCGCGACGCGGCAGTTGATGACGTTGGGCCGGAGCGCACGCGGCGCACAAATTCTTCGGAGGAATAGGAATATTCGGGGTCGGGTTCATAGCGGCGCTTCTGACCGATCTCGGAAATCGAGCCGCGGACGGTGTCGACCAGTTCGCTGGGAATTTCAGCCAGGAAACGCGATGCGATGGAAGCGCGCATTTGTTGTTCATTACCGAAAATGCGGCGATACACGGCGCGGGAGAGTGTAAGGGACTTGCGTGCGCGGGTCATTCCCACGTAACAAAGGCGGCGCTCTTCTTCTATGCCCTTTTCTTCGAGCAAGGAGCGGCTGTGCGGGCAGATGCCTTCTTCGAGCCCGGTGAGGAAAACGTGATCGAACTCCAGGCCTTTGGTGCTGTGCAGGGTAATTAAGGTGACGCCGGGCTTGCCTTCGAAAGAATCGGCATCGCTGACCAGTGCGGCGGCATCGAGAAAATCCGTAAACGTTTCGCCGGCGTCCATGCTTTCGGCGACTGCGCGAGTTAATTCCTGAAGGTTTTCTAGGCGCGCGACGTCGTCAGGCGTGTTGCGGTCTTTCAGCATGTCCATGTAGCCGGATTCGTCGAGTACGGCGCGCAGGAAGTCGGCGGGCTCTTTTTGGGCAAGGGCGTCCTGCAACTTTGCGATCAATTCCTGAAATACGCGAAGCGGAGTTACCGCG
Organism: uncultured bacterium; assembly: GCA_964194235.1. GTDB lineage: Bacteria > Acidobacteriota > Terriglobia > Acidiferrales > UBA7541 > Acidiferrum. The sequence continues at coordinate 19,164 of CAXMLS010000049.1, forward strand.
CGTCCTCCAGCGGCTCCGGAAACAAATTTTGCGATGGCGCTCCGCAGCGAAGAACTGTCGGCGCGGGCGGTTTCACGCACAGCATCCACTGTGGTTTTACCGATGCCCCGCGGGGGAACGTTCAATACGCGCATCAGCGAGACGTCGTCGTCGGGATGCATGACCAGGCGAACGTAAGCCAGCGTGTCTTTCACTTCCGCACGATTGTAAAAACTGAAACCACCAACGAGCTTGTAACTCAAGCCGCGACGCCGGAAGGCTTCTTCGAATGCGCGCGACTGGAAATTGGTGCGGTATTCCACGGCGCAGGTCTGCGAAGAGTCGTCGTCGAGAATGCGTTCCAGTTCGCCGGCTACGAATTCGGCTTCGGCTTGCGCGTCGCGCGCTTCGTAATAGCGCAGGTTCGCGCCTGCGCCATTTTCAGCGCCAAGCGATTTGCCGATACGTTGTGGATTGTTGGCGACAACTGCGCCCGCGGCATCGAGGATCTGCTGGGTGGAACGATAATTGCGCTCGAGCTTGATGACCTTGGCGTTCGGAAAGTCGTGCGAAAAACTCAGCAGGATGGAAACGTCCGCGCCGCGCCAGCGGTAAATGGATTGGTCCTCGTCGCCGACGACGCAGACATTGTGTTGGGGTCCAGTGAGCAAACGCAGCAGTTCGTACTGCACGCGGTTGGTGTCCTGGTATTCGTCGACGTGAATATATTGGAAACGCGATTGCCAGCGTTCGCGAATGGCGGGGGCTTCGCGAAGCAATTTTGCGGAACGCAGCAGAAGATCATCGAAGTCGAGGGCGCTACTCTGCTGCAATTGTTTTTCGTAAGCGGCAAAAATATTGGCGACATGCTTGCCGTCCTGCCCCACAGCCTCGGCGCGAATCATCTCTGGGGTGCGTGCGTGGTTTTTGGCGTGACTGATGCGGCTGAGAACGTTGCGAGGAGTCAGCGTGTCGTCTTCGATTTTCAGCGCGGCCATCATTAGTTTGACGGTGGCAAGCTGATCGTCGTCATCATAAATGGCGAAATCGCGCGGGAGTTCCGCATTGGTGGCTTCACGGCGCAAAAGGCGTGCGCACAAAGAATGAAACGTGGAAACCCAGGGAACCGACGGCGCTATGCCTGCGCGGGAAAGCAGATTGGATACGCGCGTGCGCATTTCCTCGGCGGCCTTGTTGGTGAAGGTGACGGCAAGGATGGAGTCAGCGGGAACGCTGCACGCAATCAGATTGGCCATGCGAAAGGTAATGGCGCGGGTCTTGCCGGTGCCGGCTCCGGCAAGGATGAGCAGCGGACCTTCCGAGGTTTCCGCGGCTAAACGCTGCTGAGGATTTAATTCTTCGAGGAGAGTGAACATTTGCCCGCGAGATTCAAAAATATTCCGCACAAGTCATCGTAGCCGACGGAAGCAACGGGCGCAAACTCAGCTTAAAATGTTTTTATGGAAACCCGCAGATTCGGACGTGAACGCTCGAGTGCGAATCCGAGTGAGTTTTATTTACCGGCTTGCCGGCTCAAATCAATTTCAAAATAGGTTAATGATCGATTGTTTTCCATGGCGGTGACGTCGGGGATGTAGAGGTGCGCACCGTTCAGCAGATCGAATTGTCCCTGGAGATCGAAATACAGAAGGCCTTGAACGGTGCTGTGCGGAGCGATCACGCTGGCGGGCACTCCAGCGTTTTCCGCCTGCTGCCGCAATTCCGTCCACTGCTTGTCGTTTGAGCCTCTCGGAATGCTGACGGGGAGAGGAAGCCTGGTTCGCTTGGTGGGATCTTTGCCGCCGGGTTTCAGAATTTCATCGGCGACCTGACCCGCGGTTAGGGATTGCAGCTCCTGCCGATTGTCTTCGTCTATGTGAAACGAGAGCCGGATTTTGTCGAGGGCGATCTTCATGCTTTCGTTGGAATCATTTCGGAAAACAACCTGCATCGCGAGGATTCCCGCAGCGTACGGAGATTTCTTGGAGAACTTTTCTTTGTAAAGTGCCGCGTCGGTCCACGGGCGCGCGGTGATGGTCAAGCCCTCATGAGATTCGAGCGAAGAGGTTTCCAGCGATCGCTGCCGGGTTGCATCGTGCTGCGCGCCTGCTTGGATAGCCGCCATGAGAAGGAAGGCAAGGCAGGGAAGTACCATGGATGGGATTCGCATGGAGTTATAATAGACTTTTCTCACTCTCACGCCTTCGATTCCGAGAGGATGTACGGGGTTGCCCCGTTTTGCGGTTGTTTTCTGCGCGCGCGGGGGACAGACCGGAGCCACTTTTCGTGTATTTCATTTATAGCATTCTGATGGCGATAGCTGCACTTGCGCCGTACTGGCTAGTGCAAGGTTTGCGGCAT
>CAXMLS010000050.1:0-4629 GCA_964194235.1 uncultured bacterium
GATGTGTATAAGAGACAGGGTCTATTGAGGGAGGCATAAAATGCCGGATTATAAATATCAGGGAACGAGTCGCTCGGGCTCGAGCGTGAGCGGCGTGATGACCGCCGGCAGTAAGGCGGAGCTGCAAAATCTTCTGAAACGCCAGCAGATCACTCCCACAAAAATGTCGGAGAAGGGCAAAGAATTTAATATGCCCACGTTCGGCGGAGGCGTGAAAGCAAAAGAGCTGGCCATTTTTACCCGCCAGTTCTCGGTGATGATCGATGCCGGATTGCCGTTGGTGCAATGCCTGGAGATTCTGGCCAGCCAGCAGGAGAATAAGTTCTTTCAAAAGGTTTTGTCGACCACCCGTTCGCAGGTGGAAGGCGGCGCGACACTCTCTAACGCTATGCGCAGCGCTCCAAAAGTGTTTGACGGCTTGTACGTGAACATGGTGGAAGCCGGTGAGACGGGCGGTATTCTCGACATCATTTTGCAGCGCCTTTCGACCTACATTGAGAAGAACGTTAAATTGCAACGCGCCGTGAAATCCGCCCTGGTTTATCCCGTTGGAGTTCTGACTGTCGCGGGCCTGGTGATAACGCTGCTGTTGTGGAAGGTTGTTCCGATTTTTGGCACCTTGTTTGCCGGCCTCGGAGTCACGCTGCCTCTGCCAACCAAAATTGTTATTGCCATGAGCAATTTTATCGGCAGCTATTTTGGTTTGCTGTTACTGGTGGCGATTGTGGGCGGCGTGTTTGGATTGAAAGCGTGGTACGGCACAAAAGGCGGAAGATTTATTCTCGATACCATCGTGCTGAAATTGCCGGTCATCGGTCTGCTGATGCGGAAAATTGCGGTCGCGCGTTTCACCCGCACACTCGGCACCTTGATTTCGAGCGGCGTTCCGATTCTCGAAGGACTCGACATTACCGCGAAAACCTCGGGCAACGCGGTAGTCGAACAGGCGCTTTTGAAAGTCCGCAGAGCGCTGGAAGAGGGCAAATCGCTTACTGAACCGTTGAAGGATTCCAATGTGTTTCCGGGTATGGTCACCCAAATGATCGCGGTGGGCGAACAAACCGGCGCAATGGACGCCATGTTGCAGAAAATCGCCGACTTCTATGAAGAAGAAGTAGACGCGGCCGTGAAGGATCTTTTGACCGCGCTGGAACCGGTCATGATCGTTTTCCTGGGCCTCGTGGTTGGCGGCGTCGTCATATCCATGTACTTGCCGCTATTCTCCCTTATCGGAAAATTGGCCGATTCGCATTAGGCGTGGCAGGCCATACGCGCTGTGTTAAAAAAGCATTGGCCGGGCTGCAAGGAACATCGCGGCCCGGTTTTTTTCTTTTATAGTTGAGCGTCGAAAGGTTGGGGGCGGGAACGGCGCATGCAACCACGATCCAGCACCAGAGAATGGCTCGACTGGCTGACGCGTGTTCGTCTGTTGATGATCACGCTGATCATGACCGTAGGTGTGGTCTGGCCGCAGTATGTCCCGAGTTCTCCAGCCAATCGATTCTTCCTGCCTCTGATTATTTTCTGGTTGACTCTGGCCATCCTGCACTTGATTTTTTTGCGCTGGCTTCCAGACGCGCCTTGGCACGGTTCCTTGCAGGTGACCTCCGATGTGCTGATGATCTCGGCGCTGGTGTACGTCACTGGGCTGCAGGAAAGCTATTTCATTTCTCTGTACCTGCTGGTGATCATTGTCGCGAGTATTTTGTTTTCGCGTGGCGTTGCATTTGTAACCGCCACTGTCTGCCTTTCTCTGCTCGCGGGCATGACCGCCCTCGCCTTCGCCGGGAAAATCCCGCGCACCTACGCGGGCATTGCCACCGCCGATAATTTGCGCATCTGGTTCCTGAGCAATCTTTTTGGATTTTTGGCCGTCGCCTCGCTGGCCAGTTTTCTCTCGCAGTCCCTCCGGCGCAAGGGCGCGGAGCTGGAGGAAAAGAGCGAAGAACTGCTGGACCTGCAGGACTTTACGGAAGACATTGTGCATTCTATGCGCGGTGGACTGCTGACGACGGACCTCGACGGCCGAATCCTTCTTTTAAATCGCACCGGGGAAGAAATTTTGGGCTACCGCTTCGCCGGTGTTCGCGGGCAAATGGTGCAGGAGATTAACCCGGAGTTCTGGCTGCCAGCCGGGGATGAAGGAAAAAGCGTCTCGCGCCGTAAAGAAATCGATTTTCGCACGCCGGATGGACAACAACGCTACATCGGTATCAGTGTGTCGCCGTTGCGCTCCCGGGACGCGAGCCGCAGCGGCTACGTTTTTAACTTTCAGGACCTGACGGAGCTTCGTCGGCTCGAGCAGGAAATAGCCACTAAGGAACGCATGGCGGCGCTTGGGCGGCTCTCCGCGGCCATCGCCCATGAGATACGGCAACCTTTGACGGCTATGGCAGGCGCGGTGAAGGAATTGGCACGGTTGGTCCCCCTGGAAGAGGACGAAAAGCACCTGGTCAATATCGTCAGCAGGGAATCGGAGCGGCTCAATCAGATCATTACGAACTTCCTGAAGTATTCCCGAGAAAAAAGTTATGAGTTTCAGGATGTCGACGTTCGCTGGCTGCTGGACGAGACGCTGACGTTGATCGAAAAGAAACCCGAAATCGAAAATTATCGTATCATCCGCTCCTTTAATGGCCAGGAGTTGCGCGCGCGCGTGGATGTGAGCAAGATCAAGCAGGTCTTCTGGAATCTCTGTGACAATGCGTTGCGCGCCATGCCGGAGGGGGGAACCCTGACGGTGCGCATCGAAGAAAAACCGTTCTGGCTGCGTATCGCCTTCTCGGATACCGGCGTGGGCCTCGACGCTAAGCAACGGGCCAAGATTTTCGAGCCGTTGCAATCGGAGTTCGAAGGCGGCACAGGATTGGGGCTTTCCATCGTGTATCAGATCGTTCAGGCGCACAGTGGGCGCATCAGCGTTCTTTCCGAAAAACATCGCGGGGCGGAGTTTATCGTCGAGCTGCCGCGGGTAGCGTGAGGTTTTATGCAAGGCGCGAAAACAGCCGTTAGAGAAGTCGTCCGGGAAATGCCCCACATCCTCGTGGTGGATGATGAAAAATCCATTTGCGAATTGTTGGAAATTACCTTTCGCAAGGAAGGGTACCGCGTCGAAGTGACCCACAGCGTCGATGGGGCGAAGCGCAAATTGGAATCTCAAATTTTCGACATCATCATTTCCGACATTCGCATGCCCGGGGAAGATGGCGTCGATCTGCTGAAGTTCACCAAGGAAATTGCGCCGGAATGTTTCTTCCTGCTGATCACCGGCGTACCCACCGTGGAAACGGCTATCGCGGCAATAAATTCCGGTGCGGATCGCTACGTCATCAAGGATCACGAGTTGGTGGATCAACTGCGCCGCGCGGTGCACGAAGTTTCGGAAAGCCTGCGATGGAAGAAAGAGGCCGGTTATCTGCGCCGTGAACTGCGCAGGCTGACGGGACTGGACAACATTATCGGCCAGGGCCCGAAGATGCGGGCGATTTTTGAATTGATACAGACCGTTGCGCCGCAATCGAGCCGGGTGCTGATCACCGGAGAGAGCGGCACTGGAAAAGAGTTGGCGGCGCGGGCGATTCATGAAAACAGCGCTCGCGCACAAGCGCCATTTATCACCATCAACTGCGGCGCTTTCCCCGAGAGTCTATTGGAATCCGAACTTTTCGGTTACATGAAGGGCGCGTTTACCGGAGCCAACGACAACCGCCGCGGCTTATTCCAGGCAGCGCATGGCGGCACGTTATTCATGGACGAAATCGGAAATATGAGCCTGACCATGCAGGTGAAGCTCTACCGCGTATTGCAGGAGGGCAAGGTGCGGCCCATCGGCAGCACCGAGGAACGTGACGTGGACGTCCGCATCATTGCCGCGACCAACAAGGATTTTGAGAAGGAAATTGCAGAAGGCCGATTCCGCGAAGATTTGTACTACCGCCTCAGCGTCATTCCCGTGCATTTGCCGGCGCTACGAGAGAGAAGGGAAGACATTCCCTTGCTGGCGCGGCATTTCCTGGAAAAATTCCGCAAGGTGATGGAAAAGCCCATTGAGGGTATCTCCCCAGAGGTGATGCGGCGTCTCGAAAATTACGAATGGCCCGGCAACGTCAGGGAACTGGAGAACACCATGGAGCGTGCAGTCGCTTTGGAAACAACGTCCGAAATCTCACTGCGCGTGCTCCCCGACCGGATCGCCGGCTATGCCTCCGCGGCGTCCAGCCTGGGGAGCGGCAGCGGGGAGTTTGTATTCCCCGATGAAGGCGTCGATTTTGAGAAAGAAGTAGCCGATGCGGAGCGCCGCTATTTGCAGGCCGCGCTGAAGAAAACGAATGGCATTCGTAGCCACGCAGCTCAAGTGCTTAAGATCACCTACAGGTCGTTCCGCCACTATGCCAAAAAGCACAATCTATGACAGGTGGCCAGAGCCTCTCGAAAACAATTCGGCTGTTCTCTGGTATCGTGATAGGACAAAAAAGCTCGACGTTTTTTGTCCTCCGAGCGTCGACAAAAAAGGTCAAAATCCGCGAGTTGGACGTTAATCCAGGATCTAACAAAGACTCACTCCCGGGACATATGTTCCCTAACCTACTCATAATAAAGCACGAATCTAACAATCAGGCAGTCGTACTA
>CAXMLS010000051.1:0-2616 GCA_964194235.1 uncultured bacterium
CGAGGATGTCAACAGAGCCACTCCTACCCTAGAAGTGAGGGTTTAGTTCGAGGCCCTTGTTTTGATTAAATTCCTGATAGTGGATGATCATGAATACATTCGGCGTATGGTGCGTGAGTGGCTGGAAGCCGAGGCCGGCTGGGTGGTGTGCGGAGAAGCTGCCGACGGCCAGCAAGCCATTGATCAATGTGAACTGCTTAAGCCAAACGTGATCATTATCGACATCCACATGCCGCTGATGGATGGTTTTGAGGCTACCCGCCGGATTCATTTGCGGTCACCGGAGATTTTGATTTTGATTCTTACCACCGATGAGTCTGCTCACTTCGTGCGTGCCGCGGCGATGTGTGGAGCGACGGGATTTTTGACTAAGGCGCGGAGTGCCGAACACCTGGTAACTGCGATCATGGTTTTGCTGCGCGGCGAGAAATATTTTCTTGCGGCCTAGATGTTCTGCAGTACCTTCAGTCAAAAACACGGAGGGCGTGTGAACGCATCCCGAGAGTTAAAACACGCGACTCCGCCACATTTCAGGATTTATCGGCTACTGGAAGAGCTGCCATGACAATTGTCCCGCTCGCGTCGGAATGAATTTCCAGCGTGCCGCTGATCTGTCTCACACGTTCTTTCATCCCGCGAAAACCTACGCCCGATTGCGCTGTGGTTTTGATCTGCGATTGTTTTTCGTGCGGTATGCCTTTTCCCTGGTCCTGCACTTTGACCACGAAACGTTTCTTTTCCTGAAGAATCGTTATCGTCGCCGTGGGACTGCCCGAATGCCGGTGAATGTTCGTCAGGGCTTCCTGCACGATGCGGAAAATCGTAATTTCCATTTCCTGCGGAAGGCGGTTGAGCGTCGATGGAATTTTTAAATCCACCGCGATCTTGCTGCGCTCCGAAAAGCCCGACACATACCAGTTCAGCGCCGATGCCAGCCCCGCTTCCTCCAACAACGGCGGATGAAGCAGGTGCGAGATGGTGCGAATCTCTCTGCTGATTTCCCCCAACAAGGTCTCGGTCTCTGCCAGCGCGCGTACTGCGGTCGCGTCCAGCTTGTGCGCTTGCGCGTTTACCACCCCAAGGTTCATGCCCAGCGCCGCGACCAGCTGGCCGACGCTGTCGTGCAGCTCGCGGGCCAGCCTGCGGCCTTCTTCATCGCGCATCTGGAGTAAGCGCCCGGACAGCTCGCGCAGGTTCTCGTTCGCGCCATTAAGTTCAGAGGTGCGCTCTTGCACGCGTTTTTCCAGTTCTTCGCGGGCCTGAAGAATTTCCTGGCGAGTCTTAAGCTCCTCGTCGATGTTGGTGTTGACCCCAAACCAGCGAAGGATCTGGCGGTTTTTGTCGCGTACCGGACGCACGCGCGTAAGAAACCAACGCAATTGCCTGTCGGCGCCAAGCAACGGAAACTTCATCTCGAAGGGCTCACCGGTGCTGATGCAATGTTTCCAGCGTTCGAGCACGGCGGGCAAAATGTTGGGATCGTGGACCGTCTGCCAGCCCCATCCTTCCATCTGCTCAGGCGTGGTGCCGGTGTATTCGTACCAGCGTTCGTTGTACCAGAAGATGTGGCCGTCGCCGCGCGCCATCCAGCACAACTCCGGGAGGGAATTGGCCAACGTGCGAAATTCCTCTTCGCTGTCGCGTTGTGTTTTCTCGTGGAGTTGCTGGCGCGCCGCCACATCGTTGCTGACGCCAACCACTCCGATCAAGGCGCGATGTTCATCGAAGATCGGCGCGAGGGTAACAGATGCGGTGAATTGTGAGCCGTCGCGGCGTTTGACGACAAAATTACCAGTCCAGCTTTTTCCCGCGTTGACCGAGGCCATAATTTCCCCGGCATGCGCGCCGGCGTTCTCGGGAACGGTGATATTGGAGATGTTTCTGCCCAGAACTTCCACGGCCGGCCAGCCATAAAGTTCTTCCGCAAACTGATTCCAATAAATAATCTTTCCATCCGGGTGCGTGGCGATGATGGCCTGATCGATAGCTTCCAAAAGGCTGTGGAAGGGAACCTGGTCGCTCATCCCTTGCAACGAATCACTGGGCAATGTTCATCTCCGGGGCAACAGTTCGCATCCTCCACTCTGACAGAAACCGGTTACGCAGGCCAATGGCGTTCCGCAGCCGATTCAGCGTTTCCAGCGTTTCGGGCGGGTTCATTGACTTGCTTCCGGTCACAACTTAATATGACTGACCCATGCCGGATGCCCAACCTTTCATTGGCCGTACCATTTCCCACTACCGGGTATTGGAAAAAGTAGGCGGCGGTGGAATGGGCGTCGTGTACAAGGCCGAAGATACGCGCCTTGACCGGTTTGTGGCGCTGAAATTCCTCCCGGAGAACACTCCGACAGATGCGGGAACGCTGGAAAGATTCCAGCGCGAAGCCCGCGCGGCTTCGGCGTTAAATCATCCCAACATCTGCACGATTTATGACGTCGGAGAGCACGACGGCAGGCCATTCATCGTGATGGAACTGCTCGAGGGCCAGACGTTAAAGCATCTGATCGGCGGCAAACCGCTGCAGATCGACCAGATTCTGGACCTTTGCATCGAGATTGCCGACGCTTTATCGGCCGCGCACACGCGCGGCATCATCCACCGCGACATCAAGCC
>CAXMLS010000052.1:0-1883 GCA_964194235.1 uncultured bacterium
CATTCAACCCGGTCACGTCAGATCACCGGTAAATTTTCCCCGGAACCGATAGAGCGGAGTGCGGCGCTGGATATCAACAAAGTTGTCGCTCTTGGAACGAACCTCGAAACCCATTCGCAGCGTGTGTTTGCCTTTGGAGAGCGAGATGTTGTCCAGCAGTCCGTACAAATGGGGCTTTTGAAATTGCGGACGGAAGTTACGTGTCCCCAGCTCCTGATAATTTGAAATTTGAATGCGCGGGAGACCACCGGTCTTCGGGGTACCTGATGGAATGCCTTGAAAACCAAATTCAGTAGCTGTTGGGCCGGTTTCGGAAGTGTGCGCAAAAGTGGCGTACGTCCGGTAATAGCCAAATCGAAATACGTTTACAAGAGAAGGAGACAGGGAGTGCGTCCAGCTGGCGCCCATGCTTTGATTTCTGTTGTACTGCAGGCCCGTGTTGCAATTTTGGGAGCCGCAGTCAGCGGTGTTGCCCGGAAAAATAGCACTGCGGTAGATGTTCTGCTGTAAAAAGCTATAGCGGAAAGACAACTGATCTTTCTGAGTCGCGTAATAATCCGAACGAATATCAAACTTGTGAGTATTCTCTCTGTCGGGCCGCACAGCTCCGTAATTTTCAATTGTCCGTCCGCTGGGTACGACCGTGCCGGCAAGATTCGGGTCGGGATACAGGGCTACGATCTTCGCGCCAAGTGGATCCCACTGCGAAGAAGGAATCTGATTATTTGAATACGGCAGGCCTGTCGATGGATCCATGACCGGAACTGGGAATATGCCCTGCTTTTCTGCCAGTGTGGGCACAGTCACCAGGTAGGTGTCGGAGAAGTTTTCATGAAACCCTTCGTAGTCGCCGAAATAGAAAAGTTTGTCCTTGAGAATCGGTCCGCCGAGAGTTCCGCCGAATTGATGCCAGCTCAAATCCTGCTTGGGCAGACCCGTTAGATTATTCAACCAGGAATTCGCCGCCAGCGCTTTGTTGCGATTGAAATACCAACCGGATCCGTGAATGCCGTCCGTGCCAGACTTGAGGGACACATTAATTACTGCGCCTGCTGAACGGCCAAATTCAGCCGAGTAACTATTCGTTTGAACTTTAAATTCGTTGAGTGCGTCCGGCGACGGCCTCACAATTTCAGAAGAAAGTGATTGCGCGTTGGTCGTCCCCTGGTTGTTGTCGAAGCCATCGAGAAGAAAATTATTTTGCGTCTGATAGTTGCCGTTGGCCACGAACCAATCTGGGCCGCGGGTGACCGGGTTCAGATCGGTAGCGACAGTCACACCCGGAGCGAGCAGCGCGAGGTCCGTATAGCGGCGGGCCTGCAGCGGTAACGCGACCGCAACCTCACCTTGAAACACTTGCCCGAGCGAAGCTTGCTCCGTTTGCAGTGGCGGAGTAGCGGCGATCACTTCAATGGACTGATCCGCGGAAGCTATCGGAAGTTTTACCGTTAAAAAGCGCCGCTCATCGACATCTACGCTGACATCCGTGATTCGCACGGTCTTGAATCCCGCCATGCTGGTCTCGACAGCGTAAACACCTCGCTGGATCGGATCAAAAGTCGCATAGCCATCTGATTCGGTAGTTTTCGCAAAATTGACGTTGGTACCTAGGCGAGTAACCGTTACCATCGCACCGCTAATCGCTCCTATCTGGCTGTCTACGACCTCAACACGGAGAGAGCCGCTGTCGGTTTGCGCGCGCACCGACGGAGCGAGGGCAAGCGTCAGAACCGCCATCGCCCATACGGGGAAAAAAGTTATACGCCTGGGACACAATCGGGGTGCCGCTAGATTGCACATTGGGGATGCTCCGTTATTAGCCGGATTTCCGTTTTGCTAATCCCGCCGGCCGATAACATACACCCTGTCTCTTATACACATCT
>CAXMLS010000053.1:0-8688 GCA_964194235.1 uncultured bacterium
GATGTGTATAAGAGACAGCCTTAGCATAGAGCTTTCTGCCTGGATGTTTTATCTGGGTGGCAAGACGAGCGACGTCGACCAAGGGCGAACGTTGGCGCGCGCCATGATCACCAGCGGAAAGGCGCTACAGAAATTTCGCGAATGCATTCGCTTGCAGGGCGGCGACGAGCGGGTAATCGAAGACGCAAAACTTCTGCCCCGCGCGGCGTTTTCTACAGTTGTCGTCAGCCCTGCGAGCGGCTACCTAGTTGCCACCAATTGCCAGCAGTTTGGTATTGCGCTGGCCATGATCGGCGGAGGCCGTGAGAAAAAAGAAGATCGCATTGACCACGGTGCCGGCCTGGAATTTCACAAACGCATCGGTGAGCAAATAGAAAAAGGCGAACCGCTGGCAACAATTCATTACAATAGCGACGCGAAGCTGACCGAAGCCCAGCGTCTGGTAGCCGATAGCTTTGAGATCGGCCAGGAACCGGCGGTAGCGAAGCCACTGATTCGTCGCGTGCTTGGTGCGTCGTGATTGCGGCACCAAATGGTGTAGCGTCAAACAGCTCGGCTTTGGTGCAAACCGGTAACTCGCGGCACGGGAAATGAGCATAAGGAATGGGTAGATTCGTCGGAGTTCTGGGGCTGGCCACTATGCTGGGCCTGGCGTATTTGTTTTCCACCGATCGAAAGGCCATCCGCCTCAAAACCGTGCTGTGGGGATTCGGCCTGCAATTGTCTTTCGCGTTTTTTGTTTTGCGCTTTACCGCTGGCCGCAAAATCTTTGAGTTCGCCGGCTACTACGTCAATCTGCTTTTAAGCTACGCATTCGTCGGCTCGCAATTTGTTTTCGGCGAATTGGGAATGAAGGATTCGCCGCAGCATTTTATTTTCGCTTTTCAGGTGTTGCCCACAATTATTTTTATCGCGGCTTTTTTTGCTTTGCTGTATCACATTGGCGTAATGCAAATCCTGATTCGCGGCGCCGCCTGGATCATGACGCGCATCATGGGCGCCAGCGGAGCGGAATCTTTGAATGTCGCGGCCAGCATCTTCATGGGCCAGACCGAAGCTCCGCTGACCATTCGCCCGTTCCTCAACAAGCTTACGAGATCGGAATTGATGTGCGTGATGACCAGCGGCATGGCGCACGTTTCCGGCGGCATCATGGCCGCGTACATCGCTTTTGGGATTAAGCCGCAGCATCTGCTCGAAGCCGTGATCATGACCGCGCCGGGCACGCTGCTGATGGCCAAGATGCTGGTGCCGGAAACGGAAGTTCCGCTCACCGCCGGCCGCGTGGAAATGCCGGAGATGGAAAAAGAAGCCAATTTTCTCGGCGCGATTTCGCGCGGCACAGTCGACGGATTGCATCTTGCGCTCAACGTGGCCGCGATGCTTATCTCCTTCCTCGCCATGCTCGCCCTGGTAAACGCCATCATGGGCGGCACGCACAATTTTCTTGCCGCGCATCACGTGGGCTGGTTTCCATCCAGCCTGCAGCAGGTTTTTGGCTGGGTCTTCGCTCCGGTGGCTTGGGTGATCGGCGTCCCTTGGCGCGATTGCGCGACCATCGGCAATTTGCTGGGCACGCGTATGGTGGTCAATGAAGTCGTCGCCTTCCAGCAACTCGGCGCCCTGGGCGCTTCGATCGATCCACGTTCTTTCACGATTGCCACCTTTGCGCTGTGCGGATTCGCGAATTTCAGTTCCATCGGTATTCAGATTGGCGGCATCGGCGCGTTGGCGCCGGATCAACGCGGCAATCTTGCCAAGTTGGGCATTCGCGCCATGCTGGCGGGTACCATGGCGAATTTAATGTCGGCGTCTATCGTCGGAATCCTTACATGAGCGACACCGGCGATAAAATCAAGCCGAAGCATGCGCCGCGCAAATCTCTCGTAGCGAAAAAATCTCCTGCGCTGCTTTCCGCCGGCGAATACGAGCGCGCGGAAGCAGCCGCGCAATTTATTTTTTCGCGCACCGCGTTGCGCCCGCTGGTTGCTCTGGTGCTTGGCTCTGGCCTGGGACCGTTTGCCGATGAGTTCGCGCACGCCGCAAAAATACCGTATGCGGAAATACCGCATTTCCCCCAATCCACTGCCATCGGGCATGCGGGGCAGTTGGTCATTGGCAAAGTGGACGGCGTCGCTGTAGCCGGTATGCAGGGTCGTGTGCACCTCTACGAAGGTTATTCCGTGAAGGAAGTTTCCTTTCCAGTGCGCGTGTTTGCGCGCCTGGGCGTGAAGGCGTTGATTCTGACGAACGCGGCTGGCGGAATAAAATTTGTGCAAGGCCGGCTGGTGGTGATCAGGGATCACATCAATTTGCAGGGCGTAAATCCTTTGTCGGGTCCTAATGACGAGCGTTTCGGAGTGCGTTTTCCGGACATGACTACGGCGTATGACAAAAGATTTCGCGAGATGACCGTGGGACAAGGCAACCGCCTGGGGATTGGCCTGGATGAAGGTGTGTACGCGGCGCTCCCCGGTCCCAGCTACGAAACACCCGCGGAGATAAAATATTTGCGCGCCATCGGAGCCGACCTGGTGGGCATGTCCACCGTGCCGGAAGTGCTCGCCGCCCGCCATTGCAGCATGCGGGTGCTGGGAATTTCCTGTGTGACCAACGCTGCCGCGGGAATTCTGGATCAGCCGTTGAATCATCGCGAGGTTTTGGAAACGGCGGCTCGCGTGAAAAATGAGTTTGTCGCGCTGCTGAAGGCGATATTACCGAAGATTGCGGAAGCCATCGCATGAAGCTGTCTTATCTGCAGGACCGGGGAAATTAACGTGGGTGAAAACGACCTGTTGATTGCGGCCGCGAAACAGGCGCGGGAGAACTCGCATGCGCCCTATTCCAATTTTCGCGTCGGCGCTGCTCTGCGCGCCGCGTCCGGCAGAATTTTCCCTGGCTGCAATGTGGAGAACGCCACGTACGGACTCACCATGTGCGCCGAGCGTGTCGCCATTTTCAAAGCCATCAGCGAAGGAGAGCGTGGATTCACCTCCATAGCGGTGGTCACCGATACGGAGGCACTCACACCCCCGTGCGGCGCTTGCCGGCAGCTAATCTGGGAGTTTTGCGGTGATATTCCGGTAACCCTGGCCAATCTGGCGGGAAAAACGGAAGTGCTGCGGATGAAAGATCTGTTCCCAAAACCTTTTGACGAATCCAATCTGTAATTAGTTCTCGAAATGAATGTTTCAGGGGGAATACGTGTCGAGGAAATTGAGCGCCATTCGATTTTTTGCCTTTCTTCTTTGCGTTGCGATTACCGTCTTCGCCTCTGAAGTCGCCGCGCAAACTCCCGTTAAACCAGCAGCGCCATCCACAAGGGAAAAAGTGGACTTGCTCATTACCGGCGGAACCGTCGTCACCATGGATGGAGATCGCCTTATCGTCGAGGATGGCGCGCTGGCGGTAAAAGGCGATCTCCTTACGGCGGTAGGCTTCAGAAGCGATCTGGAAGGCAAATATACCGCCGCGCAAACCATCGATGCGCGCGGCAAGCTGGTGCTTCCGGGTTTCATTAATGGCCACACACATGTGCCCATGACGCTTTTCCGCGGACTGCACGATGACGTCACACTCGACGACTGGTTGCGCAAATATATTTTCCCCGCCGAAGCCAAAAACGTCACCGAAGACTTTGTGCGCTGGGGCACGCGCCTCGCGGCCGCCGAACAGATTCGCGGCGGCATAACCACTTTCGCGGACATGTACTACTTCGAGGATGCCGTCGCCGAGGAAACCAAAGCCGCCGGTATGCGTGGCGTGCTGGGCGAAACGTTTATCGATGTTCCCGCGCCGGATAATAAAAGCGAAGCGGAAATGCTCGCCTACACGGAGAAATTCCTGCAGCATTGGCAGAACGACCCGCTGATCCATGCTGCTCCCGCGCCGCACTCCATCTATACCTGTTCACAGAAAACTTTGCAGGACGCTGCCGCGCTGGCGCGAAAATATCACGCACCCATTCTGATTCATGTCGCCGAGATGAAAAAAGAATTGGACGATAGCCGCGCGCAGAACGGAACGACGCCGGTGCAATACCTCAACAAGATCGGCATCTTGGGCCCTGATGTGGTGGCCGCGCACTGCATTTTTGTCGACGATACCGATCGCAAAATACTCGCGGAAAAACACGTCGGCTGCGTGCACAACCCTTCCAGCAACATGATGCTGGCCAGCGGCGTGTCTCCCGTGCCCGAATTGCGCGCCGCGGGCGTTGCGGTGGGCCTGGGGACGGACGGACCGGCGGGCAGCAACAACGATCTCGACTTGATGGAAGAAATGGACCTCGCCGCCAAGCTGCAAAAAATTACCAAAATGGACCCGCTGGCCCTGGGAGCCAAGGCGGTAGTGGAAATGGCCACGATCGGCGGCGCCAGAGCGCTGCATATGGAAAAAGAAATTGGGTCGCTGGAAGCGGGGAAGAAGGCCGATTTTATTTTGATCGGACTGAACGCCCCGAGTGCGGTGCCCATGTACGATGTGTACGCGCAGCTGGCCTACGCGTTGAAGGGTAGCGACGTAGAAACCGTAGTCATTGGTGGTCGTGTGGTGATGCGCGACAGAAAACTTCTAACCGTTAAAGAAGAAGAAGTACTCGCCAAAGCCCGCGAATACAAAAAGAAGATCGAAGCTTCACTCAAATAAAGCTACGAGGGTTTGAAGATGTCGGAGATATTTAGTGGCGTGGGTCTAGAGATTACGTGGATTCGATTTTGCGAACGTGCACAACGTTCTTTTTCGCATCTATAGTCCCGGTCACTAGCACGCTTTTCCCGCTGAACCTTTTCGCTTCCAACTGATCATCCAGAAAATAGTTCATCCGCCGGTGATTTTCGTGAAACACGTATTTACCGCCTTCTCGCGAAATCTTCCCGGAAAGCGTTCGCAGATCCAGATGGCTTTGTACCAGTTCGGGCGCCGGTGTGGAACTGTCGTGACGCGGATGGTCGACGATCACCAGCATCGCTCCCACCACAGGGAGCGCCGACGCCAACAGCACCGTTCCTAATGTCGTAAGACGAATGCTTTTCATCTTGCACCGGAATAAGTGACCAGATCGCTTCTCGGCTGGAGAGCGACGTACGGCCTACTGCCTTGATATGTGCCTTGATGTGCATGTCGGACGCCAAACTTATGAATAAGCCAAGTCGAAGTATTAAATGGGTTTAGCGGGAAATAGAACGATTGCTTTAGTTCAAACGCAAATTAACACAAGGGAAAATTTACGGGGTCAACAGTGGATTCGCAAAAAGGCCGCGTGTCTAGGTTACCTGCGAGTACGTATCGTAGCTGGTGGCGATAGCGCGCACTTCCGCGAGGGATTGGTCGCGCAGCAACACGCCGTCTTCAAGAA
Organism: uncultured bacterium; assembly: GCA_964194235.1. Lineage (GTDB taxonomy): Bacteria > Acidobacteriota > Terriglobia > Acidiferrales > UBA7541 > Acidiferrum. The sequence goes on from CAXMLS010000053.1 coordinate 5,357, forward strand.
CAGTATCCAGTGCATTCGATCCAAACGCCGGACTGGCCGGCAATGACTCGCCATCCACAACTTCCACGGTCGCAAAGTCCCTGCCGTTATGAATCAGGTTGAACCGGCCGCCTTTGCTGGCCTTGCTGGGATCTGTTTTGGGATTTTTGTATACGTTGTGCCATGTGCCGTTGCGGTCGATGGCCGAGCACTTCAGCGCAAACTTCAACGTGTCGCGATTCACTTGCTGGAGCAGCGCGCCGCCCATGCCGTAACTCCAGATATCCTGCGACCAGCCGCGCCGCGTCAGTTGTGCTGTGATGTTCTGGATGGTGTAGAAATTTACGCCATCGCCCTGAATGAACCGCACGCACGGCACGGTAGTTTTCCAGCCTTTGCTGTTTACCTCGTAGCCGAACACTTCGCTGACAATTTTGAAAAGTTCTTCCAGCACGGTGACGGCGTCGCCGGAATCCGGCCGGATAATCAACGTGCCCTTGCGCTGCAGGATTTTCTCTCGCAGCGCGCCGCCCCATAAATTGCGTACGGCATTGTAAATGTCGTAGGAATCGCTGACGCACGCCACCAGTCCTTCGGGACAATTTTCCAGAATGTTGGCATACGCGTCGAGCTCATGCTCTTCGCCCCACGAAGTAATCGTGGAATGTTCAGATGCGGGAATGCTGTACCCCGCGCAATCGAGCGGTTGGCCGCAACCCAGATCGGCGGAATAAAACTGGTTGAGCAGTTGAATCGCCGCCATCGTATCCGTGCCATAAAAGTTCAGCAGATGCGCGGCCCCGCCGATCGCCGCCGATTCTTTCGAAGATACTCCCCGAAAGCCGAAATCGTGCAGTTTAAACGGAAGCAGCGACGGGTCTCCCGTACGTACCAGCGCTTTGCCGATGACCTGTTTGATGGCTCGCGAAAGCGTCGCCACCGTAATGGGATACCACACCTGCAGCAGCAGCGTTTCCGCCCAGTTTGTGAGCCAGTAAAATTCCGGATCGGTATTTTCGATGGTGATCAGCGCGTTCTGGCTTTTCACCACCGTTCCTTCTTTTACCGCGCGGATGCGCAGCGGCAGCCGCCCGCCGTGTTTGGCGTATAACGATTTAAATCCCTCATAATTGAACGATTTCGGATGGCCCTGAAAATGGGCATGCGCGATGCGGCGCGCTTCCTCCACATCCGCCATGGTAAAAACCTGCCCGGCAAAATTGGTTTTAACGATGTATTGCAACATCGCCAGCATGGTTTCATCGAACATGCCGCCGCGCGATTCCACATACGAATAAATATGTCGCGTGTCCGGCGGATATTGCCACCAGTGGGTCAGTTTGTAGGAATCCGTGTTAAGAATCGGATTCAGCCGCAGCGACTGCATCGAAACTCCTCATCGCAAGTGAATTGGAACCGCAGGCCAGGCACGCTAAGCTTTGCGTGTAGCGTGCACAAAATAATCATAAGAAGGCTCGCGTGTCACTGAGATGAGAATAGCAAAGAACCTGCTGCAAACGATTGTCGTGCTGGGGCTAAGTTTATACGCCGGCGAAGTGCGCGCCGCGGAGTCGCCACGCTGCGGCGATGGTGTCGAATTACGTCTCAGCGCGCCGCAAGTCAGCCAGGGCAGTGTTGTCGTTGCAGAGCTGCGAAGCAAAACTGCTCTCGATGACGTGACCGGACGATGGAACGATCGAGACGTGTCTTTCTGGCAAGAGTCGGACGCACAAGCGAGCCCCGGCGGCTCGCGCAGCAATCGCACCCCCGGTGAACGTCTAACCGGTGACCGGCGCAAAGCCTTGCTGGGCGTCGACCTGGAAGAAGCCGCGGGATCGTACGATTTAGCAGTGACCGCAACGTTGCACGACGGAAGCCACGTGGAGTGTTCCGCTACCATCACGGTTACCGCCGGGAAGTTCGCAACTGAGAGCCTCAAAGTTGAGAAGCAGTTCGTCGAGCCGAACCCCGAACAAGCCAACCGCGCCATGGAAGAGCAGCAAAAGCTTCGCGCGCTTTTCGATCGCGTCACGCCGGAGCGATTCTGGCAAGGCGCTTTTCGTATGCCGCTGAAAGGCGCCATCCACGGAACCAATTTTGGCAAGCGGCGAATCTTGAATGGGCAGCCGCGCTCGCCGCATACCGGCGCGGATTTCCCAGTGCCCACCGGCACGCCCGTCTACGCCACGCAAAACGGCCGCGTCGTTCTTGCCCAGGAACTCTATTTTTCAGGAAACACCGTGATCCTGGACCACGGATTGGGCGTCTATTCCTTATATGGCCATCTATCGTCAACCAACGTCGCGCTCGGCGACGCCATAACCACCGGAACCGTGTTAGGAAAAGTAGGAGCCACCGGTCGGGCTACCGGGCCCCATCTACACTGGGGCGTAACGGTAAACAAGGCCAGGGTGAATCCGGTGCAATTGCTGGGTGTGTTTCAGACCCGACGCCCGCGCAGGTAGTTAGCTGTCCATATCGTCCGTAGAGACGAGTGCGATGCCCGTCCGGCTAATCGTCTTTTACGATTTGTTGGAATGAGTTCCCCCGTAGACTAAAACGACACTTGTGAAATTTCTAGAGTACGTCCGTACTGCTTTGGAGGTATTTTTGTGGTACCGTTTGCCTATTGTCCTTGGGTAAGTACCCGGGCAGACTAAAAGCGTGTGGACCAGGCACGTGCAGGTCGTTCGCATTTGCCGTGCGTCGTTGTTGTAGCTGTCCATGCCACTCGTCAGGCATCCGCACGCCGTGACGACTTTTTACCAAATCCGGGAGCTCGCTCAGTTCGATTGCCGTTAAGGTTTAACTTATGTCCCTACTGCACTTTCGCTTCAAAGAGCGCCGCCGCACCGTCCGTGTCTCCCTGCAGGTAGGGCTGAGCGTGCGCTGGCAGACTGAGTCGGGCGATAAATTTTTGGTTAAAACCAGTTCGCAATCCATAAGCCGCGAAGGCGGCCTGTTTATCATGGAGGAACGCGTGGTCATCGGGCAGATATTGAACCTGGTCAACGAACACACCGGCATGTCTGCGGAGTGCAAAGTAGCTTCCATTCGCAACGCACGCGACGGGAAAACATATGTGGGCGTGGAATTTACCTCGCCGGAAGTGAATTTCTGGCACATGCGTTTTCCGGTTCCGGGAACGCGTCCGCTGCGGCGCTCGTCTTCCTCAAAGGTTTTGGTCTAAAAAGCATTCGTTTGTCTGCATTTGCCGCTTCGTGGACGCCGCATTAACCTTCAAGATTGTTGACTCCCGCTCTTCCATGACGTCCTCTCGTATGCTCGTTCACAAAAACACGGAAGGTGCCCGAGGTTCGCAGTTTGGCCTGCCTGCCGCAGGCAGGTTTCGA
>CAXMLS010000054.1:0-2367 GCA_964194235.1 uncultured bacterium
GATGTGTATAAGAGACAGGTTATAATCCTTATCCCAACCGTTTTTTTTGAGTTCGCGATCACGCAACCCATTGAGCGTGTAGAAGCGAATCCATAAACCTCGGGCATGAGAAAAATCAACAAGTTGACGGAGCCTCTTATCGTCAAGTTCGGTCCAGGCTCCAGCCTTTCTTTGCCCTCCCCGTTCGACCACTTCCCAGGGATTGTTCCACCAGCGCCGATAGTTATTTGCGGAACCCGGAACCAGGACTTCTGGAGCAGCCATCGGATCTTTATTCCGGACATGAACCGCCCCGAAAACCAGCAGTCTCTCTCCAACTGGAACGGAGCCGTAAAAATCCCTCTCTTGGCTATCGGCCTCGCCCGTTAACACGAGAAGCGGTTTCGGCGTCAGAGGCATCACTTTATTTATATCAGCAACGCGTTCGGTGCTACAGATCCATGCCTCATATTCCTTTAAGAGTTGCCAAACAGCAGCGTGATGTGCAGGTTCATCTGACTTAAAATCCAGATTTAGAGTAATGAGCGGCCAGGCACCCGAGTTGCCCTCCCGTAAAGCCTGCTCCATCATGGGACGGATGCGCTCGAAGAAATACGCGCGCATCGTTGGCTCTATACCACGCGCGGGTTTGCCGTGCGAAACAATGGACCAAGATTTGCCGCTACGCTTCTCCGTGTACCAAAGCAAATCTTGTTCAATGGCCAAGGGTGCGGCGGTTGTAAGAGCTCGATCAATTCGATCAGTCCACATACCGTCGTACGGATAACAGTTGTGCGCGTCCATCACCACGCGAGACCCCGGTGTAAGTGAGCCGACCTCTCCAGCACACAAAGGCGAGATCAAAACTAGTAACAAGACGGCCAGTTTTATTTTGCTAATTCTTGGTGTGAATCGCATTGCGGTCCTCGCCGTCGAAGGCATTTCTTCCGGAGCACATGGCTGTTAAGAGTACGGGTAATTTATATTGACAACGCTATGAATCGCAAGTAAAAGTAATCTTTCGTAAGAGGCGACAAACTGCTCACCCGACGGTTTGATCGTCCTCTGGCTCCCAAAGTAGCCGTTTAATGAACATTCTGAATTCCACCGCCCGATCTTCCTACGTATATTTTGGCTCCGGCTTGTTTTTCTTCGGATATGCAAAGACGTTCGGGAGAATTCGATGTCAAAACCTAACCTTCTAGACTTTTTAAGATTTGCCACTTTGGAGAGGACGACCGGCCTCACTCGCATTTTGCGTTGCCTATTCGCAAATGCAGCGATTCTTTTCTTTGGTGGAAGCGTTTTATTCGCCCAGGTAGATGCCGGTTCGATTTTCGGCACTATCAAGGATTCAAGCGGTGGGGTCATTCCTGGCGCTACCGTGACTCTGACCAACGATGATACGGGGTTGGTCCAGACTACGCTGACTGCTAACGCCGGAGAGTATAGTTTCGCTCCAATAAAGATTGGCCGCTACTCGGTCGCCGCAGAATTCAAAGACTTCCGACGGATTGAGCAGAAGAATGTAACGGTCGATGTTCAGCAGCGTGTCCTCTTAGACTTCGTGCTCTTACCCGGGTCAACTACGGAGACCGTCGAAGTCACCCAGGAAATTCCCACGCTCCAAACCCAAGACGCATCGGTCGGGCAGGTGATCGAAGAGCGATCCATCAAGAATCTGCCGTTAAACGGAAGGAACTACACTTTTCTGGCCCAGCTTTCCGCCGGTGTCACTCAGAATCAGCAGGACACGCGCGGTCTTGGCGCCAGCGGCAGTTTTTCCGCTAACGGGCTGCGCCCTGCGCAGAATAACTACTTGCTGGACGGACTCGACAATAACTCCAATCTCGTAGATTTTCTGAACGGTACGGCCTACGCTATTCGCCCTCCCATTGACGCGATTCAGGAGTTTAAGATCCAGACCAGTGACTACAGTGCTGAGCTAGGACGATCCGCAGGTGCCGTCCTGAATGCCACGATCAAATCCGGCACCAACGCTTTCCACGGTAGTGTTTGGGAGTTCGTGCGTAACGATAAGCTGGATGCCGCCAATTTTTTTGAGAATGCAGGCGGTATAAAAAAGGGTAAGTACCGACAGAACCAGTTTGGTGTATCCGCAGGCGGTCCGCTCCGGAAGAACAAAACTTTTATTTTTGGGGACTACGAGGGAACGCGCATTCGCCAGGCGATCCCTTACGTAGCCACGGTACCTACCATGCAGGTGCGCAACAGCGGCTATACCGATCTTTCCCCGCTTCTCGCGCAAGGCGGTACGCGCACGGACGTATTGGGACGTACCACTGCGCTTGGCCAGGTTTTTGATCCCTCCACGACCCGCGCGGTCTCCTGTGGGGTGCCGGACTCAGTCACGGGAATAGTAGTGCC
>CAXMLS010000055.1:0-2217 GCA_964194235.1 uncultured bacterium
CTATATTTGATTGCGACGTAGCGAGAGTTTGCTTCGCGGTAGATTTCCGACGCGCCGTCCCGCACTTCAAGTCTAGCAAGCTGCGCAAGAGAAACACGTTCGCCCGCTGGTGACAACAGACGAACGTTTTCAATAGCCTCCTTGGTTTCCCTGTAGCGAGCTTCATACCGAACCGCCAGGTCGTAACGCTGCTCACCCTGCAATACCTGGCTGACAGCCTTTCCACCCACCGCCGTCTCAACGGCGTCCTGAACATCGGCGACGTTAATACCGTGGCGAGCCGCTTGCTGCCGATCGACCGTAATGTCCAAATTCGGCTGTCCGAGAACGCGGAAGAGCCCTAAGTCTTCAACTCCTGGAATCCGCCGCATGACATTTACGATCTCGTCGCCCTTTTCTTCGAGTACTTTGAGGTCCTCGCCATAAAGTTTTACTGCGAGTTCCCCTTTCACGCCGCTGACGGCTTCTTCCATGTTATCGGCGATTGGCTGTGAGAAATTCCAAAGAACACCGGGAATCTTGCTCAATTCACGATCCATGGCGGCAATTAATTCGTCTTTGTCTTTATGAAAAACCGGGCGCCACTGGTTTTTCGGCTTGAGATCGACAAAGTACTCCGTATTGAAAAAACCCGTGGTGTCGGTGCCGTCGTCGGGTCTGCCCACTTGACTGGTTGTCACGGTGACTTCGGGAAACGCGGCAAGCATCACGCGGGCCTGGTTTGCGACGCGCACCCCTTCGGTAGGGCCGGTGCTGGGAGCAAGAGTCCCTCGGACCCAGATAGCGCCCTCGTCCAGATGAGGCAGAAACTCCGACCCGATCACGCCACTGACAATGAGCAGCACGGCGATTGCAAAGGCTGCGGCGCCTGCGCCGACGGTAATTGTCCTATGCTCGATGGCCCATCTCACCGCGACTCGATATTGCTTCCTCAGAACTTCCATGACGGGATTGTTCCACTCCCGCACTCCATTGCGGAATTGCAGAAGCGCCAGGACCGGCGCGATAAGAATCGAAAAGAGCAAAGCGCCGATCAACGCGAAGGAAACCGTCCATGCCATAGGCTTGAACAGCCGGCCTTCCACGCTCTGTAACGTAAAGATGGGTAAATACGCGGCGATAATGATGGCGCGAGCATAAAATACTGGTCGAAGCACTTCACGGACCCCGTCCCGGATACGCTCCAGAGGCGTCTTTTGCGCGCTGTCCGGCAAGCCAAAATGTCGGACGATATTTTCAATGATAACAACCGTTCCATCGACAACCATTCCGAAATCAAGCGCCCCTAAGGAAAGAAGATTTGCGGGAATCTTGTTGAGGTCCAAGCAAATCGCCGCGAACAGCAGCGAGAACGGAATCGTTAACGCTACGATGATGGCGCCGCGGAAATTACCCAGGAAGAAGAACAGAATCACGGAAACAAGCAGCACGCCTTCGGTCAGATTATGAAGCACCGTGTGCGTCGTCAGATGGACGAGATTGCTGCGGTCCAGAAAGGGAACGATCTTCACGCCGGGCGGTAGAATATGCTCATTCAGGTCTTTGACCTTTTCATGGATGGCCACAAGCGTTTCGTCTGCGTTGGAGCCCTTCCGTAAAAGGACAACACCTTCCACCACATCGTCGTTGTCCTGTACGCTTCCATCAGCGCGGTGAATGGCTTTTCCATTTTGTCCCAACCGAATCTTGGGACCTTGTGCGACGCTGGCAATATCACGCACACGCAGCGCAGTACCATTCTTCGTTGTAATTACCGTCTGCTGGATATCCTGAACGCTATTGAGTAGTCCAATCGCCCGAACATTGATTTGTTGCAGGCCCGCTTCGACAAAACTGCCGCCGGCATTGACGTTATTATTAGCGAGTTGCTGCTCAACCTGGCCGATGCTCAGTCCGTAAGCAATGAGTTTGTTCGGATCGATGCGAACCTGGTATTCCCGCGTGATACCCCCGAGACTCGAGACGTCGACCACGTTGGGAACGGACTTGAATTGCTTTTCTATCGTCCAGTCTTCAAGGGCCTTCAACTCCATGACGTCGTATTTCGGATTCGAGCTTTTCAAATGATAGAAGTAGATTTGTCCAACCGGACTCCAGTCCGTGCCCATCTGGGATTGCAAACCGTTTGGTAAGGTGACGTGAGACAGCCTCTCCAGCACTTTCTGCCGGTTCCAATCATTTTCGGAATTGTCGTCGAAAATGAGCATCACGCTGGAC
>CAXMLS010000056.1:0-2058 GCA_964194235.1 uncultured bacterium
GAGATGTGTATAAGAGACAGGTGTCTCAATCACCGCGCGTGAAGTCGCTGGTCCGGGAATCAGTTCCACAAGCTTTAGATAGCGCGGCGGATTAAAAAAATGCGTTCCGGCCCAATGCTGCTGGAATTCGTCGCTCATGCCCTCGGCAATTAAATGCACCGGCAGACCGGACGTGTTGGTAGTCACAATGGCGCCGGGTTTGCGAAACTGCGCCACGCGGGCAAGCAGATTTCTCTTAATCTCCAGATTTTCCGCCACTACTTCGATGATCCAGTCCGCGTCTTTACAGCGCTCGAGGTCATCCTCAAAATTCCCGATGGAGATTTTATCGGCGAGCGCAGCGGTAAAGAACGCGGCTGGCTTGGATTTTTTCGCCGCTTCTATGCCGGCGCGAACGATTTTGTTGCGCTCGGATTTTGCGTCAGGAGCCACGCCAGGAGGAACGATATCCAGCAAGAGCACCGGCAGCCCGGCATTGGCGAAGTGTGCCGCGATTCGAGCGCCCATGGTTCCTGCCCCGAGCACAACGGCTTTCTCGATACGACGGTTCATATTTCGCCTTTTGTCTGAATTTGTACGGAAGGACAGGTTACAAAACCAGCATGCACCGGTCAATCGAACTGACACAAGCTCGAATAGCAACTAGACTGGTTCAAGATGGCTGAAAAAATCATAACCGGAGCCGCAAACTATCCGCCGCGCGAAAACCACGACCACCCATCTTCATCTGCCGATGAAGTTCGGCAGAGCGCGCGGCCAAAGGTTGGTCTCGCATTGTCGGGCGGTTTTGCGCGCGGCATCGCGCACATAGGAGTTCTGCGCGTGCTTCGCGACGCAGGCATTCCTATCGACGCGATCGCAGGCACCAGCGTAGGCGCTTTAATTGGAGCGGCGTATTGCGCAGGCAGTCCCCTGGAAGAAATGGAGCGCATCGGCGCGCACACCAGTTTCGCCGACTTTGGCCGCTGGACTCCATCGTGGCTGGGCCTCGCCACCAATCAGCGCCTGGAAAAATATCTCGCTCGTTTCACGCCCGCGAAACATTTTGAAGACTTAGTTACGCCGCTGGCGATCGCCGCGACGGACATCAACGCGGGAATCACCATTTACTACACGCGCGGACCGCTCCTGCCGCCGTTGCGCGGCTCCTGCGCGTATCCCGGTTTATTCGTGCCGATACAATTTGAGGACCGCACTTTGGTCGATGGTTTTCTCACTTCGCCCGTTCCAGTCGAAGGCGCACTGCTTCTCGAAGCGGACATCGTAATCGCGGTGTATCTCGAAGCCGGAAACCCGCAGCCTCCGCGAACCTTTACCGATGTGCTGAGCCGTTCGTTTTCCATTATTCAACGGCACTCGGACCTGGCCTGGCGCCAACAAGCCGATATTGTCATCGAGCCGGATATGAAGCCATTTGTGTGGGACGATTTCACGCGCACGCCGGAGCTGGTGGCTGCCGGTGAAGCTGCGGCGCTGGCGGTGTTGCCGAAAATTCGCGAGTTGGTCGGTGGAGAGGTCCCTGCTCGCTCGTAAATTTTCGACGCGCATTTTTGAGGTCGTGCGCGAAATAGAATTCTCTGAAATGTATTACTGCTGCGGCGTTGCAGCGACATCCACAAGCACTTCCACCACCACCGGCTGGCCTTCGCCCTTGCCTCGTTGCGTCAGCCACGCGCCCAGCCCTTCCGCAAAACGTTCCGGGGTCAAACGAAAGCTGGCCTCAATCCGGCCGTCCGCGATCGGGAGGGTATCGTCGAAGTCCGCGGCGTTGGTAAAGTTCCGCATGCAGAATTGATCTAGCCATTCGAGCGGGCACGCTCGTGCTTCGCCACGAATAACTACGTTCACTTTAAATTTTTGTGCGTACATGGATTCGTAGGCCTGAAAAACACTAGTGAAACTGGCAAAGGCCGGCAACCCGCCGGCCTTCGACCAAAAAAATTATCACCGTGATCAGCTTGGAACTACGACGCGCGCGGGCGCTTTACCGAATGCGCCAGGCCCATCGCTTCCAGCGTCCAGATAAAATCCCAGCCGATGTCCGGCTGCCACCAGCGC
>CAXMLS010000057.1:0-2380 GCA_964194235.1 uncultured bacterium
GACTACAAGTGTATCGAAAAGCACGGGTCATTCGAACGACGAGCCGTGCACCACTCACAAAATACGTATTTGTAGTAGTTTTCCCGAAACACTTTCATTTTTTTCCGGACATTTGAGCCATCACTTGGCGCATCGCCGAGCTCGAACCAGGTGAACGCTTTTCGCGCCATGCTTCCAGCCGCTTGCAGGCGTCCTCGATGTTTTTGAACATGAGGGGATTTTTGAATGCGGAACGCCACGCCGGCACAACCGCGCGCATTCTGTCCCAGACCACCCAGATCTCTCCGTTGCTCTCAAAAAAAAGCTCGTCGTTGATCAGACCGCGATTCAAGATCGATGCGACCATCTCCCAATAGCTGATCACCATACGGATATAGGTGTTCTCTTCGCTGCTCTGAGGATATTTCTGCATCATGTCTTCAGGAGTCTCGGGATGAAAGTGCTCCACGAACCAGGCGCGCGCCTGCCGCAAGCGCGACTCGCGGCGCATATCGTACAAACGCAGCATCAAATTAACTTCTTCGTAGCTGACTTGAGACATTGGACTCTCCTCTAATTTTTAGACTCGCCGGGTTCCACCGGCTGTGCGGGCTGAAACGCTCCCGCGAATTCGAATCGTTGCACAATCGAAACCGGAATGCCTTGCCGCTGAAATTCCAGGTGGATACGGCGTCGCAATTCACGCGAAACTTCGTCCTGACGAGTAGGCATGGTGCGCACCTGCAAACGTACTGTGGTGGCGCTGCGGTCGAAACTCTGCACACCAAGGACGCGCGGGCCATCCACCAACGCCGGGGACCACGAGGGATCGCTGCGCAATTCAGCCGCAGCGGAATCCAGTGATTGCAAGGTTTTCTCGAGTGGGGCATCCGGCGAAAGCGATATGTCGACGAAAGCCTGCGACCAGTCACGGCTCAGATTGCTGACCGTGCGGATATCGCCGTTGGCGATGGTAACTAGCGCGCCGCGCGCGTCGCGAATCACTGAACGTCGAAGGGTTATGTGCTCCACTCGGCCAATCGTGTCTCCGACCTGGATGGTGTCTCCCACGATGTATTGATCTTCAAGAATAATATAAAACCCGGTGATGATATCGCGCACCAGATTCTGTGCGCCAAAGCCAATGGCAAGGCTGGCAAGCCCGGCGAGCGTGGCAATCGGGGTGACGTTAATTCCGAATTCCGGCAGGGCCGTCAGCAGCGCAATGGCCCAGACGATTTTTGTTCCCGCGCTGAACAGCAGTCCGGCCAGAGTGCGTGTTTGCTGTTCCCGCATCTGGGCGGCGCGGGTTTGCGAAGCGGCACGTTTTATTACCAGGTTGGTGACCACCCGCAACAAGCGATTCAGAAGCAGCGCCACCGCGAGAATGCCCAGCAGGTGCAAGCCGTTTCTTAGCGTGAATTCAGACCAGTGGGTGAAGGTGTTGTGCATAAACTTTACAGCGCAGGGAGTATAACATTGGTGGTTTGCGAGAGTTGGTTGCGCCATGAAGACTAAGCGCAGGAATTGGGGGCAGGAATGATTCGGATTGGCGAGCAACGTAGAAGCTTCTTACGCGGGATGTGCGCCGTGATTGCTTCGCTGGCATTTCTACGGGCCGGATTAAAGGCGCAAACGCAAAGGACCAGACCTCAGAACAATACCGACTCCAGCGGCACCGAAGATAACGATGCGCCGCAGGCGCTCAGCCGGAAATCTGCTTTGGAAGAAAATGAAAAGGACATTAAGAAAAAAATTGGAAAACTGTTTCAATTGGCAAGTGAACTGAAGGACGAAGCGGAAAAAACGGATTCGGCAAAAGTGCTATCAGTGGCAATGGTCAGAAAAGCGGAGGAGATCGAAAAGCTTGCGAAAGAAATCAAATCACGAGCAAAAGGTTAAGAATGGCTGGACAGCCCATCCACAATCTACGAGATGACGGATGAAGGGACGGCTTCTAGTATTTCAACGAGGCTAAAGCCGGGGTGCGCCATGGAATAAAGTCGAGCATGGGATAGGCGCGCAAATTTCGAGGAGAAAGCTACGTTGCAGTGTGGCGCACCCGGTGAGGGTCGAACTCACGACCTACAGCTTCGGAGGCTGTCGCTCTATCCATCTGAGCTACGGGTGCGTTACCATTAGTTTAACAGATTACTCACGTAGATTTTTGTCCTGCCTGCGCTCGGAATCGCAGAGGGCCACGCCCAACTCCGCCATCTCTGCTTAAGCTTTATGGCGTGATGCAGTTGGACGGTAGTTATCGCATATCGAGTTTTACCGCACTCGGAGCAGTGCAAATGGGTGATCACCTTGATTACTCGGGGGAAACGGCCGGGGGCCCGGAAAGCTCCGGCGGGTTTCTAAGATCGATCACTTTTGAACCACTAGGCAATTCGAAAAG
>CAXMLS010000058.1:0-4882 GCA_964194235.1 uncultured bacterium
AGAGGACTCGAACCTCCACGCCTTGCGGCGCTAGCACCTCAAGCTAGTGCGTCTGCCAGTTCCGCCACGACCGCATCGACATCAATCCTAGTTTGCAACGCGCTGCACTGTCAAATGTCTGCTTGTCGCGACGACGTTAGGGTTTTTTAGGTGCTGTGGGCGCAGGAGTTGGCTGGGTAGCCGGCTGTTGAGCGGGCGGCGGAGTCGAAGTTGGCGTAGCGGCGATGGGGGCTTTTTGTGGCGGCGTGGTTTTGGCAGGCTGCGAAACCTTTTGCAGCACAGAACCGCCTTGCTCCACGGCGCGATCAGTGCGGAGGACTAGCGCCATCGCACAGAGCATAAACATGACCGCACACCATGTGGTGGCCTTGGACAACACGTTGGCTGCGCCACGAGGGCCGAATGCCGTCTGGCTTCCGGCCCCGCCGAATGCGCCCGCGAGATCGGCCGCTTTTCCGCTTTGTAACAGCACCACGATGATCAGCACCATGCAGTTGATTACAAAAAATCCGCTCAGCAGCCAACCGGCGTACTTAAATCCGAGGACAATAATCCCCAATCCTATTAACAATGCAACTGTCCATTTCATCCAGCTAGGCATTCCATCATCCTTGCCGCGTCGTAGCGGGCGTACTACCTGGTGTCATCTCTAACATTTAAATTCGTTCGTACCGAAGCGACGGAATGGCGTGCTACTGCCGCCTGGAGCCGTCAACGACAGCGGCAAAAGACTTGGCGTCGAGGCTTGCTCCGCCGACCAGCGCTCCATCCAGCTCGTCCTGCGCCATAAGTCCCTGAATATTTTCGGGCTTGACGCTGCCCCCGTAGAGAATCCGCACCGAAGCAGCATGCTCAGACGAGAATCGCGCCGCGATGCAACTACGTAAATACCGGTGCGAGGTAGCGGCGATTTCAGGGGTGGCGGTGCGGCCCGTACCGATGGCCCACACAGGCTCGTATGCCATCAGAATACGAGAGAATTCCTCAGGGGTCAACGCACCGGGACCATTGCGGAATTGCGATTCGCAGATTCGCTCGGTGTGCCCAGCTTCCCGCTCGGCAAGAGTTTCGCCCACGCAAACAATTGGCGTGAGCCCTGCTGTAAGAGCGGCCTTCGTACGCCTGGCTACCGTTTCGTCCGTTTCGCCAAACAGTTGCCGGCGTTCGGAATGGCCGATAATCACGTAGCGGCATCCGGCCTCGAGCAACATTGCGGGAGAAATTTCTCCAGTGAAGGCGCCTTCGCGTTCCCAGTAGGCGTTTTGACCAGCGATGGAGACTTTTGAATTTTTCGCCGCTTCCACCGCCGCGGAGATGGCCGTAAATGGGGGAGCCACCACTATGTCGCAGGTACTGGCTTCGGCGACAAGCGGCGCAAACGCTGTGAAAAACGCGCGCGCTTCGGCAATCGTTTTGTACATCTTCCAATTGCCGGCGATAACGCGGCGCCTCATCGTCTGATTCCCCATTTGATCATTTATTTCTCTGTGAGCGCTTCCACGCCGGGTAGTTTGCGTCCACCGAGAAATTCGAGGGACGCACCGCCGCCGGTCGAGATATGCGAAATTCTTGCGGACACGCCCGACTGGTGGGCGGCAGCCACCGAGTCGCCCCCGCCAACGATGGAGATTGCCCCTGCATCCGTAGCGGATGCGACCGCTTTGGCGATCTCAAGCGTTCCTTTGGCAAACGCCGGCATCTCGAAAACACCCATCGGGCCATTCCAAACGATGGTTTTTGCTTTGGCGATTTCCGCAACGTACAAGTCAACGGATCGCGGGCCTATATCCAGACCCATCTGATCGTCCGGGGTAGCCGCAACGTCCGCTGTTGTGGCATGCGCATCTGATTTGAACTCCGGCGAAATCACGTGGTCCACGGGAAGCAGGAATTTGAAGTTCTTCTTTCGCGCGTCGCCCAGAAGTCTTTTCGCGAGATCCAACTTTTCGTTTTCCACCAGAGATTTGCCGATTGGCAGGCCCTGCGCTTTCAGAAAAGTGTAGGCCATCCCGCCGCCAATCAACATGGCGTCCGCGACTTTCATGAGGTTTTCAATCACTTCGATCTTGTCGCTGACCTTGGCTCCCCCAATTATTGCCACGAAGGGTCGGGTCGGATTACTGATGGCCTTGCCCAGATAGGCCAGTTCTTTTTCCATGAGCAATCCGGCGGCGGATTGCTTCACAAAGCGCGTGATGCCCACCACGGAAGCGTGAGCGCGGTGAGCTGAGCCGAATGCATCGCAGACGAAAATGCCGTCGCAGAGCGCGGCCAACTGTTTCGAGAATGCTTCGTCGTTCTTCTCTTCTTCCGGGTGAAACCTGACATTTTCGAGCAGCAGCACTTCCCCGTCTTTCAGCGCGCGACTCTTCCCTTCCGCATCCGCACCGATGCAGTCCTCCGCGAAGTTCACGTCTTTTCCTAACAGCTCATGCAATTTCTTTGCGGCAGGTTTCAACGAATATTTCAGCTCGGGGCCGCCCTTGGGCCTGCCGAGATGCGACGCCAGGACGAGGCGCGCGCCCTTTTCGATGGCAAGACGCAGCGTGGGAAGCGTTTCACGAATGCGAGTGACGTCGGTGACCACGCCGTCTTTCAGCGGCACGTTGAAATCAACGCGGAGAAAAACACGCTTGCCGCGCAGATCAAGATCCTTGATCGTCAGTTTTGGCATGAGTTCACTGGTCGAATGGCGAAGCTAAAACTTTGCCGCCATGAATTTGATCAGGTCGCGGCACCGGCAGGAATATCCCCACTCGTTGTCATACCATGCCAGAACTTTCACGCAACGGTCGCCGACAACTTTTGTATATCCGGAATCCACGATTGAGGAGTTCGAATTGCCTTTGAAGTCCGCGGACACCAGTTCCTCTTCGGTGTAACCGAGAATGCCTTTCATCGGACCATTCGCCGCGGCTTTCAACGCAGCGTTGACGGACTCAACGGTGGCCGGCTTGTCGACGAATACCGTCAGGTCCACGACGCTGACATTCGGCGTGGGCACGCGCATTGCGTAACCATCGAGTTTGCCTTTTAGTTCGGGAATCACCAGGTGCAATGCTTTCGCTGCTCCGGTAGAGCTTGGAATCATGTTGATGGCAGCGGCACGAGCGCGGCGCAGGTCCTTGTGCGGCAAATCCAAAAGTTTCTGGTCGTTCGTATACGAGTGAATAGTGGTCATCGTGCCACTGTGAATGCCGAAGGTTTCCTGCAAAACTTTTGCGACGGGCGCAAGGCAATTGGTAGTGCAGGACGCGTTCGAAACCACGTGATGCTTCGCGGGCTCATAGGTCTTGTCGTTCACGCCCAACACGAAGGTGGCGTCCGGGCCGTCCGCAGGGGCGGAAATGATCACTTTCTTTACCGAGCCACGGAGATGCTTCTTCGCGTCCGCACCCTTGGTAAACAATCCTGTGGACTCCACGACGATATCCGCGCCGACGGACGGCCAATCGATCTCGCCGGGATCTTTGGTCTTAAAAACCTTGAAACTCTTGCCCTCGACGCTGATGGTGTCTTCAGTGTGCGTAACTTTATGCGGAAGGTTGCCGAGCACGGAATCATACTTCAGGAGATGAGCGAGCGTGGCGGCGTCAGTAACGTCATTGACGGCTACAAATTGAATATCTTTGTCATCCAGCGCGGTACGCATGATATTGCGGCCGATGCGGCCAAAACCGTTAATTCCTACCTTGATGGGCATTCTTCCTCCATTGCGGATAAACAAATTGCGGCCGTTCACAGTCTAAAATCAGCCGGGATGCGGAACAGAAATGCTATGGGCAGCGTTGGCAAAAGTCAAACGCAGTTAGAACCTAGCTTTATGAGAGTACGTCATTGAGAGATTATTGCGGAAATTGCTTGACGCTGGTTACACGCGTGCCGGTGAAGCGCACAAACACGGTTTTCGACGGCGGCTGGCCATAAATCCAGTCCTCGATATCGTTACCTTCAGGGTCGCGTTCGCGGACTTTGTGCTCAGGCTTACCGATCGCGGCCACCACCTCTTCGCGATCCATGCCCACGACCGGTTTGCGGTCCTGAATGGCTTTTTTCATCTCCGGTGGAAGTGTGTCCACCCACTGCACGGATGCGGAACGTTGGCGCGAAAAATCCAGATACGGCGCCAGCAGTTTTTTTAAATCGTCGGGCGACATATCGGGTATAGCCTGCGCGAATTCGAGGAACAACGTGGCTCCAAGGCCAGGCTGCAATCCTGGAGGGCCCTGATCCTGTTGCGTGGTAGTCGTGCGTGCCGCCGGGATTCCGCCCATTTCGATATGAATACGGTCCCGCAGTTTTTTCTTGCCCCGGCCGCCGCCGTTAAGATCCACGACGATTTGATGCTCGTGAAATTCCAACTTGGTAATTTGGACGTTGTCTCCGCTATTCACTGCCGCGCCGTGCGTCGCAACCTGGCGGTCAAGCATGTCGGTATCAAGGGGCTTGCCAATATGCACGATAAAGCCTTCTTTGCCCGCGGGGAGCGGCTTGATGGCTCGCGCAAATTCACCGGAGATGTAGCGGATCAAGGTTAATTTCGAACTGTCCTGCAACGGCGTGCCGATGGGGCCCATGCGGCCCATGCTTTTGCCGGCTTCGCCGCCGACGTTCTGCGCCTTATTGGGCAGCTTCGATTGAGTTTGCGGATCGGGTGCCTCGCCCGGGTCGCCCGAGAAGAGGGGAATTTCGGCTTCTGACGGAAATGTTTCGCCGGTGTTGGATGGCGGGCGCAGCCTAGTTACGCGCGGAACGTCCGCGTCAGCAAACAGCAAGAACGCCAATGACAGTGCGAACCAATTACCCATAAATTTGGATAAATCCGGCCAACTGAGGGCCGCCACTTAGTGCCTTATTCTATGACTGTCTCTTATACACATCT
>CAXMLS010000059.1:0-3852 GCA_964194235.1 uncultured bacterium
GTGAGCAATCACGATCCCTACTCCGACTACCCAAGTAGGGAAGTGCTGCAATTAGGCCCGTTTCGTAATTTGATGCGTTTGCGATGCCTTGTTATCCCAACTAAGCTGCACCCGCGCATCCAAGGTCGAAGAGTAACTAAATGTAGGCAGGTGCATTACTTAGGCGATTCCTAATCAAGTTCAGGTAGTACTAGTCCTGGCAATCTTTACCTTGCGCCAGTCCCAAAACGTAGTTTCCGCCTGAATTCTCGACCTGCAGCTGCTCAACCAGTCCCAGGCGATCCAAGTCGCGAACCAGTTGTTCCGCCGACTGAAAGACAAGGCCCGTCATCCCCAGTTGACCGGCCGCTTCTACGTACGCGGGAACGTCGTCGATATACACGGCTTGCTCCGCTGTCACTTTGCAAGCCCTCAGTGCTTCGCGAAAAATCAGCGGCGATGGTTTGCTCGCTCCGACCGCACACGAATAAATGCGCTTCCGGAAGTAACGAAAAAAATCGAATCTTTTTTCCAATTCCGCCACATGAATCGGGTCGGTGTTGGAAAGCACCGACAGGACGTAGCGCCGCGATAAATTTTCTAATAATTCGTTGCTCAATTGCGGCGCGGGATCCAGCACGCGATTCCAGACTTCACTGAATTTCTCAAACGACATCTCCACGCCCAGCCGCCGGCAGATATGAAGCTGCCAGTCGCGCGGTGAAATGCGGCCTTCCTGCCAGTCGCGCCATCGCGGATCATGTTCGATCGCCGACCAGGTTTCCTCCGCGGAAAGGGAAACGGCCAGCCCACGCATCGCTCCGGCGATGTCCAGCCGCACCAGCACCCGTCCGATATCAAAAATGATTGCGCGAATGTTTTTGGCAGCTGGCATCCGGGTTACGCTTTTTTCCTAGCCGTATTGTTCGTGATTGCCCCGCTTTTACCGCGCCGGCGTTCGCGAAGCACGCTGATCACCGCGGGCAGCAAGGACACCACGACAACCACGGCGATAACGTAATGAATGCGCTGGCCAATATTGGGAATCGACCGGCCAAGGAGGTAGCCGCCCAGCACCATGCTGCCGATCCATAAAATCCCGCCGCAAACGTCATACATCACGTATTGCGCATACGGCATCCCGGCCGCGCCCGCGACCGGCGGACAAAAGGTTCGAATGATGGGGACAAATCGCGCCAGGATTACGGTCTTGCCGCCGTACTTTTCGTAAAAGTCGTGAGCCCGTTGCAAGTGGCTGCGGCGAAAGAAAAAAGATTCTTTGCGATTGTACAGTGACGATCCCGCTCCGCGCCCGATCCAGTAACCGACCTGGTCGCCCGCGATAGCGCACAGCATTCCCGGCAGCAGGAGCCAGCGCAACGGAATAGTTCCGGCGGCGGCAAAAACGCCGGCAGTCACCAGCAGGGAATCACCAGGAAGGAAAAAACCTACAAACAACCCCGTTTCCACAAAAACAATGATGCAAACGAGCAGAGGTCCGCCAGAGCGGATCAGTCCTTCAACATCGTAGATCGAGTGGAGTAGATGCCGGATGGATTCAAACACCTGAAGATTTGCCTCGCCGTTGGATTCATGACCGTGCCGCCGTTGCGAATACGCGGGAACGAACGCTGGTATACGCGTTCCATCCTATACGGTAGCAGAACATCGCGGGATTCTCCGCGCATTCATGCCAGATCAGCACGCAACCACCAATGGCCGCCATCCAGCTGCCAAATCGGTTCATGAGCGCATCGCCTCCGTCAGAAAATGCAGGCCGCTGTCCCTGAACTCCATCGGGCTGGGCTGGGCGGGCTCAACGTCCACTCCATCGACAAGCAATTTGTGAATACGCGGCAGCGCGCGCTGCGCCGCAATTTTCCCTGCTTCGATGGCTTCTTCCGCGCGATCGAAATCATCCCAGGCCAGCGATTGCACGTCCGGCCGCAGCACCAGGTCCGCGTGGCGTTCCCAGCGTTCGTGCTGGTGTTTTTGCGCGGCAGACACCGCGCGGCTTACGACCTGAAAAATATTGGACGGCGCGCCACGGTGAATATCCTGCACGCCGACGGAAACCCCGACCACGTATTTCGCTCCCAACCCGCGCGCGGCCTCGGTCGGAACGGGAGCGGTCAAGCCGCCGTCCACCAGCCAGCGCGTGCCGATCTCCACCGGCTCGAAAATGCCAGGGAACGCGCAGCTCGCGCGAATCGGATCGGTCAAATTGCCTTCGGTAAACACCACCGGCTCGCCGGTGTTCAGGTTGGTGGCCACCACCGCCATGGGAATGCGGAGATCTTCGAAGCGGCGCGATTCGAATACGCGCGTGATCAGATCGGCCAGGCGATGATTGCTGGTCAAGCCGAGGCGCGATACGCGCCAGCGCGCAATGTCCCGGAAGCGCAGCGTGCGGCAGGTGGCGATAATGCGCGCAAGCGGCGCCCCGCTGGCGTATGCGGCGCCGAGAATACTGCCTACGCTGGTGCCCGCGATGTGAGAGATGGGGATGTGATTCTGTTCAAAAACCTGCAACACGCCGAGATGCGCAAATCCGCGGGCAAAACCGCCGCCCAGCGCCAGCGCCACGCCTGGACGTCCGGGCAACGCGGCGCAGTCGTTCGTCTGGTTATTGTCTGAGCGATGATCGCGCGGGGCCATGTCTGCACAGTGCCAGCCGCGTACTCTGGCCCCAATGGGCTAAGGGTCCCAAAAGAACAGTACCAATGTACTTCGCGCGCAAAATACTTTGGTTCGCGAATTGTCTGGCGAACAGTACTTTCCTACTAGTCCGCTGCCCTCTCTGTACCATTGTTGGTATTTACGGTCTGCGCGATTCTCTCTTTCGTCAGGCAACACGAGGGTGAGCATGGTAAGCGCGTTCACGACATGGGTAGGGCGGTCGGTGGTTCTGCAAGTCGTTCTGGGCGATATCACGGTTCCCCTTCGCGGCAAATTATTGAAAGACGGTGAAGGCACCGTTCGCATGCGGATTGGTGACGGCTGGGATGTCGATATTTATAAAGAAATGATCATGGCCGTGGAACAAGACGCCATGGTTCTACTTCCCGCGTGAGGTGATGTGATGAGAGGTGACGGCATGAATGGACACGAACTGAAATTCGTAACCCGGCGCCGCGCCGCGGTGCTGCTCGGAATTTCCGAAGCGGAACTGCGCCGCATCTCCAGCGAGTCCGGCTTCGGCCGCACCGAAATCGCCGGCGAACAGGAAGACACGTTTTTCACTTACGAGGAGCTGCGCCAGATCTGCGTCCTCTCCGTAAACCACGTGAACTAAATTCAGGGGCACGCTCTACGCGCACTGAAACGTGTTGCGTGGAGTTGCCGGATGAATTGCGCGCGCGGCAACGCGACGAGTGGAATACGCGCACCGAAGTTGTAAAAGTTTTGCTCGATCCAGGTGCAGTTTGAAATTGAGGCGGCGAATCAGCTGAACTAAAAATTTATCGACTTCCCTCCAGGCCCACGCCCACGTAGTGCCCCTACCCCCGGATCGCTCCCCCCAGCGATCCGGGGTCTTCTTTTTGGGGCATACTCAACATATCGTCCACGGCGTGTGAACCGGAACCGTCCGCGAAGTCACAGCCACTCGCAGTTACAGCCATACCAAGCCATGGCACACCTATTCGCAGCCACCCACAAGGGGCACCGCCACATTGCGAAGGAAAGGCGCACAGCGCGCCTCATTGATCGACTGAGCCAACACAGGTTCGCCGTGATCGCGACTCCCGCACCTAGTTATTACGGCCGGAATCGTGACCTGAAATTTTTCATCGGTGGCCGCGAGTTATGGCCGCGCCGCAGCGCTGTGGTAATATTTAAAAACTGTGCGCCCGTAGCTCAGCTGGATAGAGC
>CAXMLS010000060.1:0-3307 GCA_964194235.1 uncultured bacterium
TGCTTCTCAATTTGCACATGCCCGATGAGGATGAATATCCCCCGCAGATAGTGCAGCCCCAAATCTCTTCAAACACCGATTGCATTTTGACTATATCCGTATGGAACGATGAAGATGCAAAGGCGCTGGCCGCCAGCCTCGGTGCCAAGGTGTTATTGGACAAAGCCAACCTGTACGCAGAACTCATTCCGGCGATTAAGTCGTATTGCTTGGACGGTCACTCCGTTGCCCAGTCTGCCCGTACCTTGTAACGGCGAAGTGCTACGCGCCCAAATATAAACATCGGAGTGGCAAACACGTGGTGCGGCAAGGATGTTGGTTGGTGTTCGTAGAGGCTGGCTGCAAGAGACTTAAACACGGTGCCCGACTCTCCTTTGCAGGAAGGAGTATGAAAGGAAACCAGCACTTAAAACGACAGGAATTCATTCAACGGCAAAAAATTCGTCATTGCCTATAGCTGCCTCGATGGCTTTAACCAATGCGACGGCAGTTTGCGTCTTCGGAAGGAAGGCTCTCGCGCCAATCTCCCGTCAAGTGTTTTTCGTGTTTCAGCCTAAAATCCGCGTTTGACTTATTGCCACGTCCAGCCGAAGGTATATAATCGTCCAGAGGAGTGACCCACATAATGGCTACTACAGAGACATCTTTAGTAACGATGCGTCCGGCTCTTGCAAGGGAACGCCGCAGGGGACGAAGGCCCGCAGCACGCAGCAACGCCCGCGAGTGCAGAGACAAAATCACCGCTTGGAAACTGACGCCTGAGGTTAGGCGACAGCCTGCGACGCAGGCCCAACTTGCAGCAGAACTCGGTATATCGAAGCAACTAGCCAGTTATTATGCGCAACAAGTGCCGGAATCCATTGAACAGCTCGTGGGCAGTGCAGAGCAACAGGCATTAACCCGTTATCCTGGGATCCTGAAAACGTTGAGCGACCTAGCGGAAAATGGTTCAGTCGAGGCAATCAAGGTATATATTCGGGAGCTTGCCGGGCCAAGACGCCCGCAACATAACAAGCCCTCCGGCATAGATCCTTCCTTGATGATAACCATTCAAAACCTGATCCGGCCATCACCCGACACCAAACCAACAAATGAATATTTGATCGTGGAGAATGTGCCTTCGGATGCGTCAAAGGGTCAAATTCAGTCCAATTCCAACGTAGACGAAGAATCAACAAGTTAGCCTTCCGGCAGGGTAAAAAACTGGAGTTTGTTCCATCCGCAATTCCTTACACTCCCCACTCCTGTACAACTGGCATAGGCGGTGATGGGCGCTTACCCATTCATCAAGTACGGCCTGAAAGCGTTCAATTGACACGCCTTGGTTCCAGAGTTTGCTGATTAAGTCAGGCAAACGCGAGGTCACGTCGTCGTAAAGGTCCGGCGCGGCCCTCTCGGCCCACAGGATAGGATACCCTTCGGGGTAGTCTTCGCAGATTGCCGCGAGGGCTCGTTGCGCCAGCTGCGAATACAGGTCGTCCGGCGCGGGCCGCTTCGGCGGGACGGCTTGCCTTGCACGCAGGTAAGCCAGCAGGTTTTGTTTCTCAGACCTGACCACTTCAAGTAAATCCTGCGATTCCGGGTGGTTCCTGGGAACCCGATAACGAATGCTCTCGTCTCCATCCAAAGCCAAGAAGCCGCCCAGCTCCTCAATCCGAGAAACGATTTCAGCTGCTCGGATCACAACTTTCCTTCCAAAAATGCAAGGTCCTCCGAAGTTTCCTCAGAAGTATCCTCATTCCCAATGCCACGCGAAACATCGGGAACAACAATATCGCTAGCGTTTATACGGGGTTCGGTTCCATTTTCGGATTGTTGTTCCCTTGTTCCCGTATATACGTGGGAACAAGAATCCACGCATGTTTTGGGATCATTCGCTGTCTGATTAAGGCTGGAATTTAGTCCATAGCGAAGGGGGTCGCCTTTAGCTCCGGCCCCTGACTCAGATACCCGCCCATCCTCGCAGAGGACTTTGAGTGCCGTACGCTTGTGTTTGGTCCTTCCCTCGATGTGAGATTCGATTTGCACTCGCGTCTGCAGCTCGTCGCAGCTCGCTAGGTAGGTGACGATCGCCTCCCCGATTCGTCCAGCCTCAGCTTCAGACCTCTGAACACCAAGCGACAGGCTTCGTTCGCTGGCGTCAAAATTGAGTACCGTTTCCGCCCAATCCGTCCCATATCTTTGGGAACTTAAAACCGTTCTGTACCGGTCCGATTTCTTGAGAATAATTGCCGAATCTACTCCCCCGAAAATTGCCGTGCTCCCGAGGATTCCATCCGTGGCGTCAGCTCTCTCCATCTTGCCGCTATGATGTGTTAGCAGAACGTGAGCGCCACTCTCGCGTGCGAGGGTAAGCAGCGGCTCCAGTGCATTGCAAACTTCTGAATAAGCTTTCTCGTCTCGAATGCGGACAAACTTGAAAAGCGGATCAATGACGATGAGGGTTGGGTGGAATTGCTTTGTTAGCTCATATAATTCCAGCATTGCATCCCGTGGAGCACTAGCCGCGTGGATATGGATCTCCTCATCACCCGTTGCGCCGAGGTCCACAAAATGGCGGCGGACTTCACCGCGTTTTTCTTTAAGCGCCAGGTAAATCACGGGCCCTTTTGTCGTCGCGCAATCTAGGAATGACTCGCCGGTGGCGACCGCGAGGGAAAGACACCGCGCAAACGTAGATTTACCGACTTTGGGCTTTGCGCTGAGCACGGACAGTCCACCGGTCGGGAGTTTGTTGGCTAGCAGCCAAGAAACATGCTCCTCCGGCTCCAGCATTAAGTCTCGCAACGACGCCAGTCGAAAGCCGTTTTGCGCTGTCTGGCTGCGCTCCCCGGTGGGCTTCCACTCCGGCGCATTACTTATCAACTCTTCAAGCAACTCCAGCGTGCCGCCCCGTTCAAACCATTCGCTCAAGTCTTTCGCACCGGGCAGTTCCAAGACCTTGAGTGACGTTGCGATACTCTGGACAGCGGCAGCAATCCTTTGCGCGTCCTCGCGCCCCGGCTTGTCGGCGTCCGGGATGATGATGATGTGCTTGCCAGGCAACGCCTCGCTGAAATCGGGAAACCACGGTTCACGGGAGGAACCTTTTGTTGTGGCGACCAACCCTCTGGCCTCGGCGTTATGAACATCTTTTTCTCCCTCGACATAAAACACCCTATCGGCATCGAGGAGTTTTGGCAGGTCATACAAGACTTTGTGGACACCACTGATTCCTGGCTTCCAGCCGCCTTGGCCGTCCGGTTGAAATTGCGCAAATCGTTTGCCGGTATATCGCACTTTCTTATAGCTGTCTCTTATACACATC
>CAXMLS010000061.1:0-4710 GCA_964194235.1 uncultured bacterium
ATGATTCCGGGACGCGCAGTGTATATGCGCACCACCAGCTTGTTGGCCGCGCGCTCAATATCGATCGAACTGATACCCGCGCTCTTCAATTTTTCTTTCAACTCCGTGCGCAGCTTCACGTCTTCATGCAGCAGTTCAGCGTAGTCGCGGTCGGCGTACCACCGTGACTTCCACGGTTTGTTGTAGCCGAGCCGAAATCCATACGGGTGTGTCTTCTGTCCCATGCTTGTCCTCTTCGCTTCGTGCAACCGCGCAAGCGGCTGACCTTACTTTTTTCCCTTCTTCGGGGCGCCTTGCTTCCCGGTTAAAGCTTTGCGAACACGGCGAGCTGTGCCGCGCACGCCTTTTTGCGCTTCCGCTTCCGCTTCAATGTTCGCTACGCGCTCGGCCGCAGCTATGTGATGTTCCGCAACTCCAACCCACAAATGCGCGGTGCGCTTCTGGTAACGAAACGCCCGGCCCATCGGCGCGGGACGCAAACGCTTCCATCGCGTGCCTTCGTTCACGTAACAGGTGTTGACGTAAAGCTCATCCACGTCGAGAGGCGCGCCTGCATCCTCGGCCTTGCGTTCCGCATTGGCGATGGCGCTGCGCAAAACTTTTTCAATGTGCTTGGCCGAACGCTTCTGCGTGAATCGCAGAGTTTGCAGCGCGTCTTGCGCTTTTTGCCCGCGAATTAAATCCATTACCAGGCGGGCCTTTTGCGGCGACATCCGCACATGCTTGGCCAGCGCGTGCGCTTCAATGTTTGCCTGCGTCTGCTGCAGCTCAGCCATGTCTTATGACCTCGGCGCCGCTGGTGCTGCGCCGCCTCCTGCTGGTGCCGGTCCCGCAGCGCGCTCGAGCGCGGCTTTTACGCCGTGGCCTTTAAACGTGCGTGTCGGCGAAAATTCGCCCAGCTTGTGCCCAATCATCTGCTCGGTGACGTACACGGGAATAAATTTTTTCCCGTTATGCACCGCGATGGTGTGGCCAATCATGTCGGGCACGATAGTGGATCGCCGCGACCACGTCTTGATGACTTTCTTTTCGTTGCGCGTGTTCAGTCCTTCGACTTTATCGCGCAGATGACCGTCCACGAACGGCCCTTTTTTTAGTGAGCGTCCCATCGATTCCCTACTCCTCCACTCGCCGCAAGCGGCTCCATTGTGCTCGCCGCATTTTCTTGAATCCCCGCACCGGACCCGGAACGCGATGCGATCTCGGGCAGAAAGGGCAGACAAAACGCGTGCCTTGTGCGTTCGGAATGCGCTCCACGATCACGCCCCATCCGGCCTTGCACAGCTTGTACAGCACCGGCTCCGGCGGAACGATTATTGGCTTTACCGGCTTCAAATTTGCTCGCAGCGGTTTGGCTGCGACTTTCACGCTGCGTTTTCTGGCGGCACGTTTCGGACGTGCGCGCTTTACCGTTCTGGCGCGCCGCGCCGCTGTTCTGCCGCTTCTTCCTGAACGTGCTGTTCTTGTCGCTCGCATCGCTTCTGCTCTCGCCGGACGGTTTCGCATCACTGCCCGGGTTCTCCCTCAGTGTGTGTTGCTTACACTGCTGAAAGTTTTAGTAAAGCTACTTCCTGCGCTCCACGATATTTCTGTCGGTGCGCTTGTTATTGCGCGTCTTCTTGCCCAACGTCGGAAACGCCCACGGAGTTTGCGGATGATTGCCCTTTACGCGGCCTTCACCACCTCCGTGCGGGTGATCGACTGGGTTCATGGCCACACCGCGCACGGTAGGACGAATGCCGCGCCAACGCGTGCGTCCAGCTTTGCCGAACGTTTCGTTTTCATGGTCAAGATTGCCGACCTGGCCAACCGTAGCCATGCACTCCACGGAAAACTTGCGAACTTCGCCGGACGGCAACTTCACCAACGCGAGATCGCCTTCCTTGCTAAGAAGCTGCGCCGAACCGCCTGCGGAGCGTACAACTTGCCCGCCGCGTCCCGGATACAGTTCCAGGTTGTGCACCATGGTGCCCGGCGGAATGTGCCGAAACTGCATGGCATTGCCGGGAAGAATGTCCGCGCCTTCTCCGGTGGAAACTGTCGCGCCAACTTCGAGTCCTACTGGATGAATGATGTAACGCTTCTCGCCATCAGCGTAATGCAAGAGCGCCAGATTCGAGCTGCGGTTCGGGTCGTATTCAATGGCTGCGACTTTGGCCGGCACGCCAGTCTTGTCGCGCCGGAAGTCCACCTTGCGATACTGCTTCTTGTGACCGCCACCGCGGTGCCAGACCACGATTTCGCCGTGATTGTTACGGCCGCCGCTGCGCTTTTTCGGCTCCAGCAGCGCCTTTTCCGGCTCCTGCTTGGTGATGTGGCTCTTGTCCACGACGGTGATGAACCGCCGCGACGCTGTGTACGGATTAAAACTTTTAAGTCCCATCGCTGCCTCTTACCTTCTAGCTGATGTGGCTAATATTGCTGCTGTAACTTTGCTGCGTATAAAAATTTCTGTGCTACAAATTCTCCGCGTACTCGATCATCTTTTCGCCTTGGGCAAGCTTCACGTACGCTTTTTTCCAGTCGCGGCGATAACCTTCGCTCTGACCGCGGCGCCGCATCTTGCCATGGAAATTCGCCGTGCGCACATCGGTGACCTTCACGCTGAAGATCTGCTGCACCGCTTCCTTGATCTGCGTCTTGGTGGCCTTGGCCGAAACCTCAAACACTACGGTGTGCTGCGTCTCTTTTACGCCCAGCCCTTTTTCGGTAATGATCGGCCGGCGGATAATCTGGTAATGAGGGGTCGACATGATTTATTCCTTCCCCTTTTTCTTCGCTGGCTTGGCGGATTTCTTAGCAGCCGGCGCTTTCTTTTTCGCCGCAGCGGCCTTGGGAGCCGCATGCTTTTCGCGTTTTGGCGCGGGGGCAATTGATTCCACGTCCGGAACAGCGGCCAGTGTTTTTTCCGGGTCCAGCGAATGACTTAGCCGCGCAACCGCGTCCTTAGAAAGTACCAACAGGTCGTGCTTCAGCACGTCATACGGCTGCAGGCCGTTTGGTGCCACCAGCGTGACCGCCGCAATATTGCGGCTGGCACGTTCGAGATTGTTATTCTCGCCATACGCCACGATCAATGCGGATTTCTTGTGCTGCAATTTCCCCAGTACGCCCAGAAGCGACTTGGTCTTGTGCGTCTCCAATTCCCAATCCTCCACGACCGTCAAACGCTGCTCCGTCAGCTTCGCGGACAATGCCGAGCGGAGTGCGCCAAGCAGCATCTTCTTGGGCAACGCGTAGCTGTAATCTCTTGGACGAGGTCCGTGAACCGTTCCACCGTGGCGCCAGAGCGGCGACCGAATGGAGCCGACACGCGCGCGTCCCGTGCCCTTCTGCTTCCAGAGCTTGCGGCCCGCGCCGCTCACTTCGCTCTTGTCTTTGGTTTTGTGCGTGCCCCGGCGCAGTCCGCGCAGATACCAGCGCGAAGCTTCGTGAAGAAGATGCTGATTCACCTTCACGCCAAAAACGGCATCCAGCAGGTCTACTTGACCTACCTTGTTGCCCTCTAAATTAACTACGTCCACCACCGGCATAATTCGTTTCCTTATCGCTTATTTGCGCGCGCAGGTTGCGGCGCTGAAGCCAATCGTTACTTCGCTTTCCGTACCTTGCGGATAAAAATGTATGTTCCAGTTGGACCCGGCACCGAACCACGCACCAGTAGCAGGTTTTCGTCGGTATCCACTTTGATCACTTTCAAATTCCTGGCAGTAACGCGCGCATTGCCCATGTGTCCTGGGAAATGCTGGTTCTTCCACACACGAGATGGGAAAGAACTGCCGCCGATGCCGCCCGGCGCGCGATGGAACATCGAACCGTGCGTGGCATCGCCTCCGCGGTAGTGCCAGCGCTTCACGCCGCCCGCGAAGCCTTTGCCTTTGCTGACGCCGCTTACGTCGACCAGCTCGCCGGCCTTGAAATTTTCCACCAGCACGCGATCGCCGACTTTGGTTTCGTCTTTCGCTTCGTCCAGGCGAATTTCCTGCAGCACTTTCATCGGCGCTGCACCGGCTTTTTTGAAGTGTCCGGTCATGGCCTTATTTACACGCTGCGGCTTGACGAATTCCACGAGTCCCAGTTGCGCGGCCTCGTATCCATCCGTAGCCGCCGTGCGGCGCTGCACCACCACGCAAGGACCAGCCTGCAGAACCGTGCACCCGACCGCAGTGCCATCGTCTTGGAAGATCTGGGTCATTCCCAGCTTTATTCCGATAATCCCGTTGACTGCCATACCGTCTCTCTCTTTGCCTCGAGTTTCAGGTTAAAAAACTTTACTTTGCGGTGTGTCCGAAAGCCTTAATTTCCACGTCCACGCCCGGCGGAAGATCCAGCTTCATCAAGGCGTCTACGGTATCGGGCGTCGGCTCCAGAATATCGATCAGCCGTTTATGTGTGCGCATTTCGAATTGCTCACGCGATTTTTTGTCCACGTGTGGAGAACGCAGCACCGTCCAGCGATTGATGGTTGTCGGCAGAGGAATCGGCCCGGCAACATCCGCGCCGGTACGCTTCGCGGTGTCCACAATTTCTTTCGTGGACTGGTCTAGAATTCTGTGGTCGTACGCCTTCAGGCGTATACGAATTTTGTCGCCTTGTCTCATAATTATTCGATAATCTCCGTGACCGCGCCAGCGCCCACGGTGTGGCCGCCTTCGCGAATCGCGAAGCGCAATCCCTTTTCCAAGGCTACCGGCGTGATCAGCGTCACTT
>CAXMLS010000062.1:0-2152 GCA_964194235.1 uncultured bacterium
TAAACATCGACGATTGATGGGTTGGTGCAGCGCTGGCGATTCAACAACAACAAAGCTTCAACGTTCGGTTCGTGCCTGCGCCCCGAGATCAGCCCTTCGCAGCTCCTTCGTCGCTTTTACCGGGGAGCCAAACGCCGTTGAACTGGAATGAAGGCCACGGGGAGGCCAAAGTTTATCAACGATGGCAAGCAACATCAGGAATAGCCCATGAAGGTACCGGCCATGATAAATGCCACTATAATTAATACTCCAAGTAATTTACACCTGGTAAATCACTAGAGCGATACCGTTCGGTCAGTTTTTGACGCATCTTCGATTTCCCTACGTTAAATACTTTTTAAATGCCGCCGCTAAGAATAATTCCCACGTATGATCGACTTCTGTAAAGCGATGGAATTGAAACTACTTCGGAGGCATTGAATGGGTGAAAGTAGCGCACGTCGGCTACAAGGCAACGATTTCAGCAGGATCGGGATTGCGAAATATTTCTTGATGTACGACCGACGAAATCCCCACCTCAAGTAACTTCATGAAATCGGAGGCGGCCACCGGCCTGCTGAAATAATATCCCTGACCTTCACCACAATCGTGCTCTTGCAGAAATGTGAGCTGCGCGACTGTTTCCACGCCCTCTGCGATCACACGATACTTAAGGCTTTTGCCCATATTAATGACTGCGCTGATCATGGTTGCGTCATCTGTATCGGCATCGATCTTATGCACGAAGGACTTATCTACCTTCAAAGTATCGATCGGAAACTGTATGAGATAACTCAGGCTGGAATAACCGGTTCCGAAGTCATCGACAGTGAGTCGCACTCCCATGGCTTTGAGGGCCGTTAGCACCGAAACAGTAGATTCGGCATGCTGCATCAGGGCAGTTTCGGTCAGCTCAAGCTCAAGATAGTGCGGTTCCAAACCAGTTTCCTTCAGAATAGTACGAACGCTTTCGAGCAGCTTTTCGTCCCGGAACTCCACCGCCGACATGTTGACGGCAATCGGAATCGGCGGCAACCCTGCGTCTTGCCAAGCCCGTGCTTGCCTGCAAGCCTCGCGCAGTATCCACTTGCCGATTGGCAAAATCAGTCCGCATTCCTCTGCGACGGGTATGAATTGTATGGGGGTTACATTCCCTCGAACCGGATGTAGCCAACGTATCAGTGCTTCGGCACCGGTAATTGCTCCGGTCGCAAGATTTATTTTAGGCTGGTAGTGCAGAGTAAATTCCTGGCGTTCCAGAGCGCCGCGAAGGGCGGCTTCAATTGATTGTCGCTCGACGGCGCGAACATTCATCTCCAGCTCGAAGAACTTGTAGTTGTTGCGTCCACTCTCCTTCGCGCAATACATTGCCGTGTCCGCCGTTTTGATCAGAGTCTCAGCGTCCGGTCCGACATTAGGGTAGATGCTGATGCCCATGCTCGTAGTGATATGAAATTGTTGTTGGTCAATGAAGTGTGGGGCGGTAAGCGCTTTGATGATTTTTTGCGCGCTGATGGCGGCATCTTTTGCATGTGCTATTTCTGAGAGGAGTACCACGAATTCATCCCCACCCTGTCGGCTTACAGTATCCGAGCCGCGTACACAAGCTACCAATCGATCGGAAATCGACCGAAGTAATTTGTCACCAATGCCATGTCCGAGGGAATCGTTGATATGTTTGAACCCATCCAAGTCTAAAAACAACACCGCTAGCTTCGTGCCGCGTCGGCGAGCGGAAGCAATCGCCTGAGTAATTCGATCGCTCACCGCATTGATGGTCGCTGAGGAACAATGCTACGAACCCACCGTCCGACGACTCTTGGACTGGAACGCCAAAGTCAACTTGAAAGACAAGCGTGGCGATGATGCCTTGATGGGGGCTGCTTCGGCTTATTGTATCGAGCCGTCGACTAGAAAGGCTCAAGCTCAGATTATAAAACTGCTTATTGCCCGCGGAGCGGACCCGAATAGCACGGACGATGTCGGTTTGACTCCACTAATGTTGTTGACCGCATACCCGCACGCGGATTCCTCTTTCCTTCAGGTCTCGATAGAATTTTTCTGCTTCTCCAGCACTGGGGTTCAGTTCCCGTTCACCACACTCACCGGTCTCTTCCATAAAAAATGCAATTTGCTGAAAGCTCGGGTGGTAATCTACGCCTAGTAACATCAT
>CAXMLS010000063.1:0-2507 GCA_964194235.1 uncultured bacterium
GCATTTCCGACTTCGCATTCCCAACTCGCTGGGACCGGGAATCCGGCCCCGACTTAATAGAGAGGGTGGGCCGAGGTTCAAACAGTGATAGAGACCATGGTCAGGCGGATCGTGACGCAGGATCGAATTCCGCTCGGTCCGACCGTGGTTTCGACCGCTCAAGAACGATCTATCGCGGCCGGGACCGGGAATACTCTTTGCGTGCTTCCGAAGTGCGGACGCTCACCGATATTGGCAAGTTCCAGGTGGTTCCGGCAGACGACCTCGCCCGATTCGGATACCAGGGCAGCCGTTCTCAGATGGAAAGCGATGTTCGCAGCCTCAGCCGGCAGGGGCTCGTCGAACAGCGGACCATCGAAGGCCATTCATCCTATGCGGCGAAGATACTCACTCTAACGAAGGAAGGTCATCGGCTCCTTGTACGTGGGCAGCTCGTTTCCAGCAGGCAAGCCACCTATCACGGCTTTGTAAAACCCAAGGAGGCCCGACACGACGCCGACCTTTACCGGCTGTATCAGAAGGTGGCCAGAGAAATCGAACGCACCGGCGGTAAGGTTCGACGCGTCGTCCTCGACTTCGAATTGAAGAAAGACCTCTACCAATCCCTTTCCAGGATGCGGCCCGACAAAGACCCGAGGTACGAACGAATCTTCATTGCGGGCCAGTTTGATCTCAAAGTTGTGGACGGCAAGATTCCGATTCCCGACCTGCGCATCGAGTATGAAGACGATTGCAGGGACGTTCGCCGCCTCGATCTCGAAATCGCCACCCGCGACTACCGGCCCCGAGGGCTAGGTGAAAAAGCCAAGGCGGGGTTTCACATGTTCGCCCGCCAACAAGACCACGCTAAGCTGCGCCGTGTTCTCGACACTCAGGAAATCAGCGCAAGGATCTTTGCCCTATGAAAATCCTACCCATTCACACCGAAGCACTCCGGTATTTCGGCTACACCGAAGACGAGGCTCGGTTCCTCTACCTTGTGGCTACGCATTCGGGCTATTTCACCTGCCAGCAGTTCCTGCAGTTCATCAAGATGAAACCCGGCAAGCGCAGCGTCGCCTTTGCCCGCAAGGTCGTGGAGAAGAAGCACGCCAGCTCGAAGGAATATCTCCGGCATGGCCGAGTCTTTCATCTCTTCTCGCGGAATCTCTATGAAGCCATCGGCAGAGAGAACGTCCGTTTTCGACGTGCACACTCGACGGAATACATTCGAACGCGGCTCATCGCGCTCGACTTCATTCTTCGAAATCAGAGCTTCACCTACCTTGAATCCGAGGAGCAGAAGCTGTCGTTTTTCTGCGACCAGATGGGGATCGATAAGAAAATCCTGCCTCACAAACGCTACTTGGGAGCCATCAAGGACAAATACACCGACCGCTATTTCGTGGATAAATTTCCCATGTTCTACAACCCTGCCGTCTCTATGTCCCCTGTGGTGATATTCAGTTTTATCGATCCAGGCTTTGAAAGCATGGACAGCTTCAGGACGCATCTGGACGCATACCTGACTCTTTTCACCAAGCTTCCGCAGGTCCGTTTCTACTACGTCGCCACTCGCGAGACGAATTTCGAGCGCGCCAAAAAGCTTTTCCATGGGATGTTTCAGAGGCTTTGGGACCCCGATGGCCCGTCGGGGCTCCTCAATTACTTCCGGACGCGGCGAACCTGGGATGAGAAGAACTACGGCAAGTTAAAGGAGCACGACGTCATCTTCCTCAACCAGGCAAAAGAAAGATTCGGCAACCCAGGGATGGAAGATCTGTATCGGAAATGGCGTTCAGGAGAGATCACCGAGAACGCTGTACGGTCTGAATCCGTGAAATTCCAGATGCCTTCGCAGGCGATCTTCATCTCCGCGACCGTGAACGGGCAGGCGGCATTGTTTGAGCGGCATCCACATCAACCGGTCATTGTGGCCGGGAAAGGTTCAGAGGAGACATCTTTCCCGGGAGATTTCACCTCCAGCGTCACCCCGGCATGGAGATAAGAGGTAGAAAGAGTAGGCAGATGCAGCAGAGACGGCAAGAAAACGGAGCGCGGCCAAAACACGATCAGAGGCGGGAGCGACCCCATCGTGCCGCAAAATCGCGGCCCGATCCCTTCGGGCTTCGGGGGGTCACTCCCGCCTCTTGCTGCTGGAAAACGCAGCTCGTGTTTGGCCGCGCAGGAGAAGGGGAGTAGCAAGTCTGTAAGACAGGATGTATGACAAAACCGAAGAGGAGGAACAGAAGGAACCCATGGCAATCATCAAGGCACCACCCAAACAACCCAAGTCAGTGACGATCCAGGCGCGAGTCGAGGAGTCGGTGAAAACACAGCTCGATCAATACGCAAAATTCATCGACTCCACTCCGTCCTACGTCATTACGGAAGCCCTGAAAGTACTGTTCAAGCGTGATGACGAGTTCAAAGCCTGGCTAAGCCAACACACCAACGACCAGAACCAAGAACAGATCAAAGGAGAGGTCCTCGCAAAGACTGTGTAACAACTGTCTCTTATACACATC
>CAXMLS010000064.1:0-4930 GCA_964194235.1 uncultured bacterium
GACGCGTTCGGATGGCGAGGTGTTGGAGAGTGAGGTCACGGGAAAGCGTCTGAAGGTTAAGGTTCTAACGGAGGCCGAGGGGCCAGTGTCGATAAGTGCAACCCGCGAGGGTCATTTACTTACTCGCTCCTTGCCCCAGCCGGAGAGTCTGAGGCCCGTGGTCATCGAAGGCCCATGGCAATTCAGGTTTCTGCGCTTGCCAGGGGCAGACGCAGGGATCTCCCGAGCCGCCGGCAGTTGGACAGACGAGTGGCCGGACTTTTCTGGGACTGCGTGGTATGAGAAGGAAATGGTCGTGGACAGCGGGTGGTTGGGGGTGGGGAAGAAGATCTATTTAGACCTAGGGATGGTGAACAACATCGCTACCGTGCGAGTAAACGGGAAAAGTGCTGGCATACGACTATGGAGTCCCTACCGGTTGGAGATCACGAACCTGGTGAACGCCGGTTCCAATCGTTTAGAGATTGGTGTGACCAACACTCTGGCCAACCGCTACGGACAGGGCCGTCCGGGCCTTGCGGAGAAACCTCCCTCGGGTTTGCTGGGCCCGGTGCGGCTAATTCCCGCCAAAGTGTTGGAGTACGAATTTACCTGGAAATAGGACGGAAGCTGTAAGTAAGAGGATGGCTGGTGAGTCTGAGCAACGCTGCCGATGGAGCAACTGTTGTGGACGCGGTCAAATCTTAGAGCATCGGGTCAAACCCTGCATTGCAGCAATGAAATTCTTAGAGGCTGAGAACTTATGGAACAGAATTCTCGACGTCTTCCGACTACAAGCGGCGGAAGCATGGACCGCCGGGAATTTCTGATCTTGGCGGGATCTGCCACGCTTCTGCATGCTACGGGCCAAACACCCGCTGTCACATCCAATGGGGACAGGATCGTGGTGTTGACCTTCGATGACGCGGTCAAGACGCAGCGATCGTTTGTTGCACCACTGCTCAAAGAACTCGGTTTTGGTGCAACGTTCTTTGTTTGCCATCGATGGATGGTTGATGATCCTGATCACTATCTCACTTGGCAAGAAATCGCAGAACTTCATCAGATGGGTTTCGAAATCGGCAACCACAGTTGGACCCATCCGCCTTTCTCCTTACTCAGAGATGCGGCCAGGCTCCCCGCCGAGTTGGCACTGGTCGAACATGAGCTGCGCAGTGTTGGCGTTCCTCGACCAGTCAGCTTTGCCTGGTGTGGGAATGTTTTTTGTGCTGAGGCGGTACAGACTCTGGCCGATCTGGGTTACAAGCTCGCGCGTCGCGGCATGCAGCCTGAAGTACCTTACGGGACTGTAGAAGTGGGCCCGACCTATGATTCCCAAAAACAGAACCCCCTACTGATCCCAACCACCGGTGATAACTGCCCCGGTTGGACGCTGGAGCATTTTCGTCGAGTCGCCGAACACGCTCAGACCGGTCAGATCGTTGTATTCCAATTCCACGGAGTTCCCGATCCTCATCCCTGGGTGAATTGCCCGCCCAAGCGCTTTCGGGAGTATATGGACTACCTAAAACAAAAGGGGTTTCGGGTGGTCGCTCTGAGAGACTTGGAAGAATATTTGCCTAACACTCTCCCAAGAGATCCGCTTCTCACAGCTCCGTTCTTAGGCCCTCCGAACATGAAAATGGTGCTGCCCTCCGAAATGGAAGCCACCCGAGTCGAGTTGGGATATTGGCTCATAGACATGATTCGCTACCATCATTACACGTGGGAGGAAGTTGAAAAGGTTACCGGCGTTGGCGCCGATGTTCTGAAAGGCCGTACGAAGGAACTGGGGCTTGACGAGACTCCGCCGCCTGAACCCCATGCGACTGAAAAGAAGATCCGTGTGCTGCCCTACCCAGGTGGACGGCACCCTCGAATTGGCTTCTTAGACGGGGCCATCCTTCCGCAGCGAGGCACTAAAGCTAGCATTTTCTTACCTTGGGATTCGGCCAGTTATGTAGTTATTGATCTTCCCGAGGCGATCTTCAGCAATCTAGGTCTGACTTTTCTGGCGCACACGGATGTCCCTACGATTTGGGATCAGAGGAACATTTGGCTAGACAACATCGACTGGAATCGTGGTCCCGATGGCAGTTTAACCGGAAGTCGAGTTCTTCCCAACAAGATCACCTTCGGCGGCTCGGTTCAACCGTCCGCCGGGAAGGCCGAGATGGAGCTATGGCTGCGAAACGATTCTTCCGAAAAGCTGAGCGGCTTGCGAACACAAATCTGCGTAATGCTAAAGGGAGCGCCGGACTTCAACAGCCAGACCAATGACAACAAGATTTTCCGAAGCCCAGCATGCGCCGTCAGATCTGCAAAAGAGAACCGCTGGATTTTGGTGGCATGGGATCGATGCGGCCGTGCCTGGGGCAACCCTCCCGTCCCCTGTATGCACGCCGACCCGGTGTTGGCGGACTGCCTTCCGGGACAGACGGTCAGAGTGCATGGGCGTCTTTGGTTCTATGAAGGCCGCGACATTGATGATGAGCTGGGGCGCGCGCAGCAAACATTTGCTGCTCTGCCGGTGAGCGGATAGAGAAGAAGGGAGGAAGAGCCTGACAATGATCGCCAAGCATGTGACTAAAACCCGTCGTGATTTTATGAAGGACACATTGAAGTATGGAGCGGGCTTGGCGGCACTGGCATCGTCGAACGTGTTAGGCGCCAATGACCGGATACGGATTGGCGTGATAGGGACGGGCGGGAGGGCACGGGAACTAATGAGATGCTTTAATCCGGGCCCTGAGGCATTTTGGGCGGGTATGCCCCAGTTCAAGATCGTCCCGGTGACAGGTGCCCAACTCGTGGCCGCGGCCGATGTGTATGAGCCCGACCTGGACCGGGCAGCTACGATGGCCGGCCCGGGAGCCGCAAAGTTTCACGATTACCGCGAACTGCTGGAGCAAAAGGACATCGACGCGGTGATTATAGCTTCGCCGGACCACTGGCATACCAAAATGCTGATCAATGCGGTCGAGGCGGGCAAAGATGTCTATGTGGAAAAATGCGTTACGCACACGCTTGAGGAGGGCCCACTGGCAATTCGGGCGGTGGAGCGGACTGGCAAGGTTGTTCAAACCGGAACCCAGCACCGAAGCTGGAAACATTACATCCAGGCTAAGGAAATCGTTGACTCTGGAGCTCTGGGTACCGTGCGGATGGTCGAGTCGTATTGGTATCTGAATTACGCCCCAGGTTTGGAAATGATGCGGCAACAGCAGACGGATCTTTCCAAGCTCGACTGGAAGGCGTGGCTGGGGTCTGCGCCTGATCAGCCCTTCACCGAGATCAAGTTCCGGATGTGGCGGTACTTTCGGAATTTCGGGGGTGGTTCCTTAACCGATTTGACGGCTCACTCCCTTTCCACAATCCAATGGTTTATGGACAGCCCCACGCCAACGAGTGCTATCGCTACAGGTATCTCGAACGATTTTGGCTGGGAATGGCCAACCACGCTGACTTGCACACTGGAATATCCCCAAGGATTCCTGGTCAGCTATATCGGAAATCACTCCAGCGGCATGGATTTTGGCAGCATCGTTTTCTACGGCTCGATAGCAACCTTGGAGATCAGTCGTGCGGCTTTCGCTCTCTATGAAGAGGATCGGGGAATCAAATACAACTCGAAGAGCCAACGCTGGCGTCCGGACCCCAAACTGTATGTCGAATCGGAGGAAGAAGGGACTTCTGAAAACCTCCGCAACTGGCTGGAATGCATTCGCAGCCGCAAGACCCCTAATGCAAACCTCAAGTTTGGAGTAGAACTTGCCCGAGCGGCTCACCTGGGCAATGCCGCGCTGATCAGCGGGAAGAAGGCGAAGTGGGATGAAGCCACTCAAAAAATCAACCTCGTTCAGGAGGAAAGATGATTGCTGTGGGTGGTAGGTCAGTCCGGTTCAGCGGGTCAGGTCTCCTGGGGACCCGACGAGAATTGTGTCTGACAGCTCTTTTGGCCATCCTCTTCATTCCTCTCCGCGCGGAGTGCAGCGACGACTTTACCCCTCTATTCACCGCCTCTTCTTTGGAGCACTACGTTGGTGACCTTGACGCTTGGTCGTACCAGGACGGTCGCCTGGTTGGCAAAACAGATTCCGCTAGAACGGAAGGCGTCTTCCTCCTGCGGCAAGAGAGGTTTGGAAACTTTATTCTCAAGTTTCAGGCACGGTCGGATGGCGCCACCCTGAATGTCTTGTTTCGATCCACAGACATGCCTCCCGGCCTGCTTGTGGGATTTGAAACCAGGATCGGTGGTGAAAGCTGGGGGAGCCTCGCCTTTCGAAAGTTCGGGCGTCCTTCCCCACCCCCCGCCACGGCGGGGGCAGGTCAGGCAGCCCCTGGTTTTCCGGACGCAATTGCAATGCCTTTTCTCCGCAAGGCCGAGGAAGTCGAACTGGTGCACTTCGATTCGTCCAAAGCCGGGCTGACTCTTCCGCGAAACCAGTGGGTTGAGTGCGAAATCGATGGGCTCGGCAATCACATTATGGTCAAGGTCAACGGAACGACGACGGCGAGCTTTCGAGTGGATGATTCCTTTTACGAGAAGGTTTTCGGATTTAGACTACCGCCACAAATAATGGGAATGATGGGAAAGAACGATCCTTTTTATGAGGGGATGATTGGATTCCAACTTCTGCCGGAGACGGCGGGGAATGTAGAGTTGAAAGACATCCAGATCAAAATTCTCGGAGATGTCCATTGGTCCGACGCGGGGGCCGCCGAAGGTGGTTCCAACAGCTCGAAGGAGAGCTGGAAAGCCTCTGCCCCCACCTTCAAGCGAATCACCGACGCCGAGTGGGCAAAGGAAACTCATGACCTTCTGGAAATTGCCCGCCAGGATGAAGGGTTTCGTCCGATCTTCGACGGCAAGAGCTTGCAGGGTTGGACCAACTCGGCCAGCTTCTGGGACGCGGAAGTGGGGGCGATCGAGGATTAAAGGATTAAAGGA
>CAXMLS010000065.1:0-2786 GCA_964194235.1 uncultured bacterium
GTACTACCTCGTAATGCGCGCGAAGCGCTAATCGCAAAAATCTGGGAAGACGCGTTGCACATCGATCACGTCGGCGTGACAGACACTTTCCTTAGTCTCGGTGGGCAATCGCTGCAAGCCGCGAGTGTTGCATCTCGAATGACGGCGGAATTCGGAGTGCAGGTTCCGCTAATCGCAGTTTTATCGAATCCTACGATCATCGAATTGGATGCACTGATTGACCAAGCACGCGGAACCGGCGACATCACGTTGCCGCAGGCGAAGGAACTGACGCTTTCAGCCGCGCAGCAGCGCTTGTGGTTTCTGGATCAATTCATACCGAACCGCGCCGCGTACAACATTCCTTTGGCTCGACGCATTCAGGGGCACCTGGACATTGAACTCTTGCGGAAGGCTTTGGCGTCGGTGATGTTGCGCCACGCCACGCTGCGCTCAGCGTTCAGCGCGCGTGAAGGATCGGCTGCGATCAAACAGTCTGAGGCGCCAAAAGTTTTTCTACAAACGCTGCCGGCCAGCTCGGAAGCCGAAGCCTTAGCGTTGGCCAATGAAGAAGCGACCCAAACGTTTAACCTTTCTGAAGAACCTTTACTGCGATGCCTGGTGATTTCTCTCTCACCGGATGATCAAATCCTGGTTCTGAACGTCCACCACATCGTTTCCGACGGCTGGTCGATGGGCATTTTGCTGCGGGATATTTCCGAAGCGTACAAAGCAGCGTCGACCGGTCGCGAACCTTCCTGGAAACCGCTTCGCGCGTCGTATGCAGGCTATGCGGAATGGCAGCGCGCGCGGCTCACCGCTGGCGATTATCAAAGCGATCTGGACTACTGGAAAAACGAATTGCGCGGGGCGCCAGCATTATTAGAGATCCCGGCGGACATGCCGCGTCCGTCAGTAATGACTTACGTAGGCGGCTGCGTACGAAAGCAAATCTCCGCGGCAACACGACGGGCGATCGAAAAATTGGCGGAGCGCGAGCATTGCACGCCTTTCACGGTTTTGCTGGCCGCGTTCCAAACACTTTTGCACCGCTATAGCCAACAGGAAGACATCGTGGTGGGCGTGCCGGTGGCGGGCAGAATGCATAGGTCCGTCGAGGAGTTGATCGGTTGTTTTGTAAACACGCTGGCGATTCGCGCACCGGTCGACAGCGAAATATCTTTCAAGTCGCACCTGCAATTGACACGCGGAAAAATGCTGGAAGCGCTGGCACATCAGGATTTAGGTTTTGATTACCTGGTGAACGAGCTTGGCCTGGCGCGCGATTTAAGCCATTCGCCGGTTTTTCAAGCGATGCTGGTGCTGCAAAGCGACATCGACGATGCCTTCGTACCGGCTGGCTCGAAGGTGACTTCGGTTCCGGTACACAACGGCGGTGCGAAATTCGATTTACTGCTTGAAGTAACGCCTGCCGGAAATGAATTCAGCCTGGCACTGGAATTTAACACCAGTCTTTTCGTTGCGGGTACAGCGCAGCGAATGTTGGGACATTTTGCGAACTTGCTGGAGCAGGCGTGCGACACGCCCGATATGTCGCTGGCGCTTTTGCCGCTGATGAACGAGAGCGAATTGCAGCAAATGCTAGCGTTCGCCAAGGGGCCGGAATCTGTTGCGTTCACGAAGGCGGGGCTGCTGCACGAAATAATTGAACGGCAAGTTTTGGCGTCGCCGGACGCACCGGCGTTGTCGTACAACGGCGAAGTTTTGTCGTACCGCGAACTCAACGCTCGTGCGAATAAACTCGCACACTACTTAATTGGATTGGGAATCGGCCCCAACGAACTCGTGGGCGTGTGCGCGGAACGCTCGATTGAAATGGTGCTCGCGTTGTTGGCCACAGTGAAGGCCGGCGGCGCGTACATGCCGCTGGATCCGGAATATCCGTCGGATCGCGTGGCTTTGATGCTGAAGGACGCCAAACCGCG
The DNA here is from genome assembly GCA_964194235.1 of uncultured bacterium. GTDB lineage: Bacteria > Acidobacteriota > Terriglobia > Acidiferrales > UBA7541 > Acidiferrum. The sequence goes on from CAXMLS010000065.1 coordinate 1,926, forward strand.
AGCCATTCTTACGCAGCAGGCGCTCCGCGGCACGTTGCCGCCAAATGAAATACCGACGATCGCTCTGGACACCGAGTGGGCGGTTATAGCGTCGCAGCCGGCGACAAATCCTGCAGTGCCGCTGAAATCGACGGATGCGGCTTACGTGATTTACACCTCGGGGTCTACGGGGATACCGAAGGGCGTAGTCAACATTCACGAAGGCATCGTAAATCGGCTGTTGTGGATGCAGGAAGCATATCGACTGACCGCCGCCGACAAGGTGCTGCAGAAAACTCCGTACAGCTTCGACGTTTCGGTGTGGGAATTCTTCTGGCCGTTGATGATGGGTGCCGAGTTGGTCGTGGCGCGGCCGGAAGGACACCGCGATCCGGCGTACCTTGCGGAGTTAATCGTCGAAGCAGGCATCACCACGTTGCATTTTGTGCCGTCCATGCTGCGCGTGTTTCTGGAAGCGGTGAAACTGCCGAAACATTCGAAGCTCCGCCAGGTATTTTGCAGCGGAGAAGCGTTGACATCCGATTTGCAAACGATGTTTTTTGCAGCGAGCGATGCGGAGTTATTCAATTTGTATGGTCCGACCGAAGCCGCGGTTGACGTAACGCATTGGACGTGCCGCCGCAACGATCCGCGAAGCTTTGTGCCTATCGGGCGGCCCATCACCAATATCCAAATTCATATTCTCGATAAGAAATTGCGACACGTTCCCATCGGCGTCCCTGGCGAGCTGCATATTGGCGGCATCGGCGTGGCGCGAGGATATTTGAATCGCCCTGAACTTACGGCGGAACGATTCATCAAAGATCCATTCAAGGACGAACGTGGCACGCAATTGTATAAGACCTGTCTCTTATACACATC